>NZ_JAVRBS010000013.1:204726-213361 GCF_034531155.1 Nostoc sp. ChiVER01
ATTCACCAGCCCCTTTAAGAGGGAACTCGATTTCCGGCTTCCCCCCTTTACAAGGTTAGTTAGTGAGCGACAATTCACCAGCCCCTTTAAGAGGGAACTCGATTTCCGGCTTCCCCCCTTTACAAGGGGGGATTGAGGGGGGTAATTCGACTTGTGTGTACACCGTAGCCCCAAGGCATCGGGGAGGGGCGGTTTTGGTTTTAGACACCAAGGTGAGGTGACGCTGTGAGTAACCATAAGTAAATGAACTCAATATCACGTCTTGACAAGGGTTTCACGTTAAATTAACACCTATGGGCACTGCCGTACCCTTACACCCTGCTATATATATCTTGGTTGCTAAATAGGTTGTTGTGTGTAGTGAAATTCAGTTTAAGAGTAAATAATAGAGGCTGAACGTGAAGATTTTTGAAGGTAGAACTTAAAACCGCAAAATCTCTCGGTCATAGTCTTCAGGTGTGGGTTCTATTTCCCAAACTAATCCTTCTCCTAGTTCCAAAATTACTTCCAAATACAACATATCTACAGGAGTTATTGCTGTATCTTGATTATTTTCAAAAGCTTGTAAGTCTTCCGTTAACAGTCGAAGCTTAAACCCAGCCGGAATTTGACCATCAAGAGTTGTACTTCGCAATTCAAAACGCCAAACATAATCCTCAGAAGCGCTTTTTGGGAAAATGCGTAACTCGTATGTTTGCTCTGCAATTATTATTTGCCGAGACAAGCCTAGAATTGGTTCTGCACTCCGCATCCCCACAGGTACCATAACGAATTCTTTTTTTTCCCATCCCCACTGTTGAGCTAAATTGGCTACTCCTGTCTGTAACCATTGCGGAATCGATCGCTGTATAAGTAAACCCTGACGCAGTTCATACAACTTTTTTCGCCAACCGCTATGTGCCAAAAGCGCACCCCAGAGTGAAAATGGAACTGCTAAACGTGGGAATTTCACATCGCGATCGCCCAATCTTTCTAAAAGGTTTTCTGCCTGGGTTTTGCTAATAGAATCTATTGGTGCAATCTCAGCACGTAAGGTTTCTAGCTGATTAAGTTGGCGTGTAACCCACAGCACATTAATATCTGGAATTAAATCTTCTTTTTCCAAACTATAAGTGCGATCGCCAGCATCATAAACCCCTTTTGTTTTCAGAATTTGATGGGTTGTGTAGCCAAAAATCTTCATCCAGCCATCATCGGGATTGACTTGTACTGCTATGTAATAGTCAGCAACCCACTCTGGTATATCTACCCATTCTTGAGGTACGCGTAACTCATCATCATCCATCGCCAGGGTAGGAATTAATACCAGGCGATCGCGCTCGAAAGTAATAGCTGTGCCATTGACTACTTCCCAAAAACTCGGCAATACCGCATTGTTAGGATAAACCCTGGCGGTGGGAGCAATTTCCTCTTGGAACCAAGGCAAAAATGCTTGCAAGCATTTTTGATTTATCCATCCACGTTGACAAGCACCAGCTGTTGAGTATGGTTGTTCTTGCGCCTCTGGAAATTGGGTAATTTCCAAGTATAAATGCTGCGAGTCAATAGTGAATGGGGCAGGTGGGATCAACATAAATAATTCTAGAATGGCTCCATATAAAGACCATGTAAGGGAGAGGGGAGAGACAAAATTATTTCTTGTCTACTGATTGAATTTGGGTATGGCTATATTGAACTTTGAGCCATTCCTCTAAACTTGTGTTTATGGCATCTACTACGTCGGATTTAGGGGAAATATGCAAGGTGTTTTGACTCCATTGCGTGAGAGTCAGGAGCAATGACTTTTTAATGGTGCTCAGGCGACGGGAAACAGTATATTGCTTAATTTCTAACTGGGCAGCAATTTCTTGTTGAGTTAGTTGTTGAACGTAGTAAGCTTGTAGTACTTTTTGTGACTCAGCATCGAGTGCAGCGATCGCTTGGGACAAAACTTGGTTTAACTGAGTTTGCTGCGATCGCATATTCACAGCTTCTTCCTGCTCAATAATTTCCGTTAGTAAAGATGTTTGCACTACAGGTAATATATCTAATAAATTACCCTCATCTTCTTTGAGGGGAGCGTCTGCGGAAACAAATTTAGGATAGAGGAAAGTACGGACAGCCTTAGCAGCAGATAATACCCATGCTTCTATAGTTTGCTGATTGGTGGCGGCAGTGAGTGAACTCAATCGGCTTAAACGTTCTGCATTATAAAGATTACTAATAGCCTCCCAAGTCCGAGCATCTGGTTTGGCAAGCTGACGAATTTTTGTATTGTCACCTGTGTAGAGTTCCTTAAAGCATTCCCAGGCTAAAACATAACTTTCGATGTTTTGAGTGTTAAATCCGGCATTTTGTAATGACTGCACTAGTCGTTTGCGGCTGAGTTTATGCAATAATGCCCAGTCTGAGCAAATGTCTGCTTCCCGGTGTAAGCGCAGTGCATCTTTGATAATCGATTCAAAAGTTAATTCTGCATAGGCTTTTAAATGCGAACTGTATTGAGGATTAAAAGTTTTGAGTATTTTGTTAATATGAGCGATCGCCATCTGAAAATAATCTGCTACAGACGACTGCGTGGGAAAATTGAGGGCGAATTTTCTGGCAGTCCAATAGCACACCTCTTGTAGATAAGCAGAAATATGTGCAAGTGCCACAGGACTAGATTGAGTCTGCCAAACTCTATACCAGTAAAGCGCCCAAAAGGTATCTGATTTCTCAGTTGACGACTCCAGGCAAACTTTCATACTGCGTCGCAGTTTGGCATCTGTTGCCCAACCACTAAACTGGTCTACATCAAATTGCACAAAGGTAGAAAAGATTTCAACAATGCCCTGTCGGGGTTGCATGGAATACTTGCCACTGTTTGAAACATAGCTGATTTCAATTATACAGCCATAGAGCCAAAAGCTAATTCCTTGCTGCGTAAGGATTTTACAGATTTTTCCAAAAATTTTTCATCCAAGTGCATAAAAACTAAAAGTCATCGTAGAGAGTGATATGCAGAGAAGTTCATTTAAAAAGATGCTTTCTTTGGGGATTAGCGGAATCATTGAATAAGTTCGTCAAATACAGAACAAAACTTCGATAATTGCAACCGCAAATTTATCCCACAAATATGCAACTTCTTAAAAGTTACCTAATTATCTCTGCATCACCTAATTAACAAAGAGAGAAAAACCATGTTAACTAATCAAAGCTGCCTAGAATCTTTTGGTTTAATTGAAGAACTTGACGAACAAGCTGCTGAAACAATTAGTGGCGGAGCTACCGAGGTGTTTACGGTTAAAAACAAAACGCCATACAATGTCTCCTACACTGTCGATGGTACAACAGCACCACAGTATGCCGCAAATCCTAATGATGGTTATGCTATATGGACTGCCACTAGCGGAGGAATCATTAGATATGACAAAGACAGTCGAAATGACTATGAGGATTACGTAACGTACAATTTGGCCGATGGAGGAGTATATGAGTTTAAAGACAACACGAGCACTGTTGGCAATCCATACGATATACAACTCTATAGTGTTGCGTAAATTTGAAGCAGATTTACTGATTTGAATTTTCGAGGTTAGATTGTCCTATCTCGGTTCAGATTAAAGATGCAACCACTCAAAAATCTGGGTTAAAAAGCTGAATATAATATAACGTCGGGGCAAGTGTCCCGATTTTTTTATGCATAAGGATTTGCAATATTTTTCCCAAAAATTTCCGATCTAAGCTCGACTTTATCCCAAATTAAGAACTTGGTTCTCCTGATACGGCAAAAACCCTAGCTTTTTGGCAAAAACTTTTTCCATGTCACTGAATTCTCGGTGAAATCGAAAAAGTAAAACTACTATCCCACAAAGGTTACAACCTCAGCTTAAGCAAAAAAATGGATAAAGTCGAGCTAAGTGCATAAAAACTAAAAGTCGTCGTAGAGAGTGATATGCAGAGAAGTTCATTTAGTAAGTATCACAAAAAAGATGCTTTCTTTGGGGACTAGTTGAATCATTGGATGATTTCGTCAAGAACAAAACTTCGATGGTTACAGCCACAAATTCATCTCACAAATATGCAACGCTTTAAAACTTACTTCATTTTCTCTGCATAACCTAATTAAACAAGGAGAAAAACTATGTTAAATATCGACACCATCACTTCTACTTCTAACTCTTCTGTTGTGAGTCAAGAACAACTGTTCACCGAATTAACTCCCGAAGAAGGAGCAATTCTTGAGGGAGGACAGTTTACAGTTTTAATTAGAGATGTCGGCCCAGCTAGGGCTGCCGTGCCTCCCCAAGGTTTACAAACTCTTTCTCTGACTATAGCCAACCCGACGGTTCTTCAAATAACAAATAGCACTGGCTACAATTTGTCCTATGACTTAAAGTTTGATGCTCCTAACGCTGGCGGTAATCTTTCCATTGCCCCAGGACAAGTTTCAAATTTTCTAGGTCGAGATCCAGTAGCTATGGCAAAGTGGGATCTTAGTCTACTGCTACCAGGGATACAAGAGATAAATCAGGAGCTAGCACCAGGAAGAAGATATGAATTTTACGAAGCCTAACTGAACTGCTTGTCTGACATCCTAAGGAGTCTCTACTAAGTTAGACCTAATAGTAAAGAGTAGGGTGGACATCTTTGAGCGATCGCAATCGGTGCGTCTTGAAGGATTGCCAAGCGATCGCTCTTACCAACTACTTTTGACTATACCCCAAGCAGTCAAAAGTCTGAATGGAAAAACTAAACACTTAATACAATCGGGTCACAAGACTCGATTGTATTTTCTCGCCAATCATCATACCAGAAGATGAAATACCAAATAGTCCTCCAACACAGCGAAGAAGACTGCGGTGCTGCAAGTCTTGCAACTATTGCCAAACATTACGGACGCACATTTACTCTCAACCGCGTCCGAGAAGCCGTAGGCACTGGTTCTAGAGGAACATCCTTGCTGGGATTGAAACGGGGTGCAGAAGTACTAGGATTCAACGCCCGCCAAGTTAAAGCTAGTCCCCAATTAATCGACCAACTGGATCAAGCTCCCCTACCAGCAATTATCCACTGGAAAGGCTACCACTGGGTAGTATTATACGGGCAAAAAGCCAAAAAATACGTCATCGCCGACCCTGGTGTTGGTATCCGTTACCTTACCCGTCAAGAGTTAATGGCGGGTTGGGGTAATGGCGTAATGTTACTGCTAACTCCAGACGACAGTCGTTTTTATCAACAAGAATCAGATAAAATTGGCGGATTGGGAAGATATCTGCAACGGGTTTGGCCTTATCGTTCTATTCTTGCCCAAGCGATCGCTATTAACATCGCCATTGGACTACTTTCTTTGGCATCTCCTTTTATGATGCAACTCCTCACCGATGATGTCTTAGTACGAGGTGATACCCAACTACTAACCACCGTCGCCATTGGCGTTATCGCCATGAACTTAATTAGAAGTGCCATTAGCTTAGTCCAATCTCACCTCATTGGTCACTTCGGTCAAAAATTGCAATTAGGACTAATTCTAGAATACGGACGCAAACTCTTACATTTACCCCTATCTTACTTTGAAGGACGACGCAGTGGGGAAGTTGTTAGCCGCATTGCCGATGTTAAAGCCATCAATAACTTAGTTTCCCAAATTGTCTTGGGATTGCCCAGTCAATTCTTTATTGCTGTAATTTCCTTGGGTTTGATGCTCTTTTACAGTTGGGAACTAACTCTCGCTTCCATAGTTGCATTTCTAGTTGTCACGGGTGTTAACCTGCTTTTCTTACCCGCGATGCGCCAGAAAACCCGAAATTTAATTGTTTCTGGTACAGAAAACCAAGGCTTTTTGGTAGAAACATTTCGCGGCGTTCAAGTATTAAAAACTACCCAAGCCACTCCCCAAGCTTGGTCAGAATACCAAGGGAATTATGGTCGCCTTGCCAACTTGGGCTGGAGTATGATGAAACTGGGGCTGTATAGCAGTACAGTTACTGGCATTCTTTCCACCTTCATCAGTATTGGCATCCTTTGGATAGGTAGCTACTTAGTCATTAATCGTACCTTAACAATTGGTCAATTAATGGCATATAACGGCATGAGTGGCAACTTTCTCGGCTTCTTAGGTGCTGCCATCGGCTTAGTAGATGAGTTTATCACAGCCCAGATAGTCCTTCAACGGATGACAGAAGTGATTGACGCTACCCCAGAATCTGAAAATGATTTTAAAAAGCCTTGGGCACAAATTCCTGGTCATGCAGATATTACTTGCACTGAACTTAACTTTCATCATGCAGGTAGAGTTGATCTCTTACAAGATTTTTCCTTAACTATTCCTGGCGGTAAAGTTATTGCTTTAATTGGCAAATCTGGCTGTGGTAAAAGTACTCTGGCAAAATTGCTGACTGGCTTATATAAAGTCGAGTCTGGCAATATTCGTTATGGTTTATATAATCAGCAAGACCTATCCTTAGAATGTCTACGTCAACAAGTGGTATTAGTTCCTCAAGAACCCCACTTTTGGAGTCGTTCGATTATTGACAACTTCCAGTTTAGCTATCCCCATATTAGTTTTGAAGAAATTGTCAGAGCTTGTCAAATTGCAGGTGCAGATGAATTTATTAGCAAATTACCTGATAAATATCAAACTGTTTTGGGAGAATTTGGAGCAAATCTTTCTGGTGGACAACGCCAAAGATTAGCCATAGCCAGAGCCATAGTTACTCAGCCACCAGTCTTAATTTTAGATGAATCCACAGGCGCACTTGATCCAGTAAGCGAAAGACAAGTACTAGATAGACTTTTATCTCATCGTCACAATCAAACGACTATTTTAATTAGTCACCGTCCCAAGGTTATCCAGAGAGCAGATTTAATTGTATTTTTAGAACAAGGACGCTTAAAAATCCAAGGTACACCAGAAGAATTGCGCTCTTTACCTGGCGAACATTTAGATTTCTTAGATGATATTTTTCCCTCTCATAATGGGTTGGCGCTGATATCTTCTCCGGCTCATCATAATGGCAAGACTGCCACTGTTAATTAAGATAATTCGTAATTTGTAAGACATTATGGTTAGCAATACAAATTTTCTCCCTCCAATTCAAACAAACGAATTTCTCCCACCAATTACTCGTTGGACAACATGGGGCGGAATGTTTATTCTCTGCGTTCTTGGATTAGCTGTGCCACTTGCTGCAATTTGTAAGTATAAGGTTACAGTCCAAGGACAGGCGGTTGTGCGTCCGGCGGGTGAATTGCGAATTGTGCAAGCGGCGACTGAAGGCCAGGTTATGCACATTTATATTAAAGAAAATCAATTTATCAAAAAAGGAGATGCGATCGCAACTATCGATGACTCCCGTCTGCAAACCAAAAAGAGCCAATTGCAAACTAGTATTCAACAATCTAAGTTACAACTAGTGCAAATTAATGCCCAAATTAGTTCCCTTAATAGCCAGATTCAAGCCGAAACTGACCGCCTTAACCGGATTATTACTGGCGCTAAAGCCGAATTGAGTGGTCGCCGTCGGGAATATCAAGATAAAAATCTTACCACTGTTTCCGAACTTCAAGAAGCTGATGCCAACGTCAAAATTGCTGAAAAAGAATTGCACGCTGGGGAAGCACAGTTAAAAACAACACAAGCAAATCTCCATGCTGCTGAAGCTGCTTTGGGTGTAGCCCAGTCAAAACAGAAGCGATATGAGAGTGTGGCTGCCCTTGGGGCGCTATCTCAAGATCAATTGGAAGAAGCACAATTATCTGCAAGACAGCAAGAGCAAGCGGTAAAGGCACAACTTGCAGCAGTGGAGGTGCAAAAACAGACAATTGAACGGTTACAACAAGCAGTATCTGCTGTGATTGCCAGAAGACAACGCGCCCAAGTTGCCGTAAATCCAAGTAATGCAGAAGTAACTGTTGCTACTGAGCGAATTGCTCAAGAAAAAGCCGGAGGGGAAAGTAACAAAGCAACATTAGAAAAAGAACGCCAAACCCTAGTTAACCAACGGATTGAAATTGAAAAGCAGTTAGAGCATGATACTAGCGAACTCAAACAAGCCAAAATAGATTTAGCTCAAACTGCGATCGCAGCTACCGCCGATGGTATTATTTCCCAACTCAATCTGCGAAACCCAGGTCAAACTGTACGTGCTGGTGAGGAAATATTGCAAATTGTCCCCACTGATGCGCCTCAAATTTTGAAAGCAGCAGTAGGATCTGAAGATCAAAGTAAGTTAAAAATTGGTCAAAAAGTCCAAATGCGTGTAAGTGCTTGTCCTTACCCAGATTATGGTACTCTCAATGGTCAGGTGCAGACGATTTCTCCAGATGCAATCTCTCCTCAAAATAATGGCACAAATGCATCGATGAATGGCAATACTAGTCCAAAAGCTACTGCGCCCGGTGCTTTCTATGAAGTCACAATTCAACCAGAAACTTTGGTTTTAGGTAAAGGGAAAAACCAGTGCCACATTCAATTGGGTATGGAGGGTAGGGTTGATATTATTTCTCGTGAAGAAACAGTGTTGCAATTCTTTCTCCGTAAGGCGAGGTTGATTAGTGATTTTTAACTAGGAACGAGGAAACCCGCTCCTACTAATTGAATTCGGGCGGTCGTTTATTGAATTCGGGCAGTCGTTTATTGAATTCGGGCAGTTGTTTATTGAATTCGGGCAGT
>NZ_JAVRBS010000014.1:0-24112 GCF_034531155.1 Nostoc sp. ChiVER01
TGAACTCGGAAGTTGAGCCTTTGAACTCGGAAGTTGAGCCTCTGAACTCGGACGTTGAGCCTTTGAACTCGGAAGTTGAGCCTTTGAACTCGGACGTTGAGCCTCTGAACTCGGACGTTGGTTTAAAAGCCCTGCATCAAAACCCATACCACTCCTGCCGCTACTAGAGGCACGCTGAGGTTATCTGTACCGTGGGGTGAGACTGCCTCTGCTAAAGTAGCGAAAGTAGCAGTTATTACCGCCGTCAATAGGGCCCATGCTAAACTAAAAGGTTTTGCTAGGGGACTCAGCGAGGAACCTGGTAGCAGCAACAGCACCAAGAAAATGACTACTGAACTCACTACAAACATTGCTGCTGAACCTTCCCAAGAACGCACAGAATTTCCCACTTGGTATTTATGCTGCCCGAAGCGCCTACCGATTAATGCTGCTAGTGCATCACCCCAGGTCATCGCCATTATCCCAGCAACAGCGATCGCAACGCTATCTACTGGCCCATCTGGTCGCCACAGTAGCCCGAAAAGCAGTGTTACTGAGATAGCGAAATAAACTGTACCAGGTGAGCTATCCTGGGTATCCATTGCGCCGATGATTCGGTGGCGGTAAAACAAGTAGTTAAGTCCGATAAAGGTAGCAAAAGGTATAATTCCGATTTCCCAGTGCTTAAACAGTAGCAGGACACCAAAAACCCACATCCCTGCACCAATATGGATTACCTTGCGGGTCAAATCTGGCTTCACACCAAACAGCCTGCGTAGTCCCTCGCCAAGAACAAGCAGACCAATAGCGTAAATATAAGAAATTGCTAGTCCGATAAAATCATTGTTTGTCATTAGTCATTAGTCATTAGTCATTAGTCATTAGTCATTGGGAAAGAGGAGGCAGAAGACAGAAGTTGTTTAATTTTGAATTTTGAATTGATTTCTTCCCCTGCCCCTGTTCCTTCACTTAGGTCGATCGCTATTTCGTCTAAGGTTCTTTTCTATTAACGAAGCACTACCAATACCTTGAAGAATACCACGACCGATTAAACCTAAACCTCTACCAATTATTTGTGTAAGAATAAAGACTATACCGCTACCTGCAAAAGCTAATAGTGATTTTAAACGCGGTGTGATCGCATCACTAAATTCTAAAACTAATGTCACTACTAAAGGAATATTAGAAAGTTTTACTAATTCCTGATTTCGAGGAGCATAAACTGATGTATTGGCAATCCCACGAGGTGCAATTACAAATAGTTCATAGCGACTTTCAAAAACGGCTTTTGGCTCATTTATATAATTTTTTAGTCTATATTTCCACGACAAATTATTTCTAAATCTTTCAATCTCTCTTGTAGAAATCAATTGCTGTCCATAAAAGTTTTGTTTAATCACCTCTACATCTGCTAAAGAATTTAACAGTGGTTGCACTACCCCATTCGCTACCTGAATCAACAAGTTCTCTAAAATCATTAATGCTTGAGACTTAGCTTCAGCACTGATTACTGGATAGGATGTATTATCAATGTTCAATTCTATTTGAAACATTAAATAGGAATATAATTCGCAAACTAACGGAATTTTATTAAGAATATCTCTTTGGACAACTTCTATACTTGGTAATAAATAATTAACAATCTCTATATTTCTATTTTCCAATTTTATCCGAGAAAATTTCCCAAAAAAATCTGTAATTGCTGCTTGCCATAGCTCACTTAGTAATCTAACTTTTACCTCATATAATTGATTTATATCTATTTGAGAAGCGCGTAATTCATCCAACTGTTCAGCTAGTTTTTGCAGGATAAGATAAAGTAATTCTCGTTTTTTATCTTCACGAAATATATCAATTTCTAAAGGTATATCTGTGACATTTCGTAAAGAAAATTGAAGTTTGGTAACACAAGATGCAAATAATGCAGATTGTAGTGTTCCCGGACTAAGTAAAGGTGACATTTGCCTTTGTTGAATGGCACTACTCAACCAAGGATTTATAGGCGGCTCATCAGCAACGGGAATATCTTCTTCTTGCTTTTCTTGTGATGAAACCAACAACCGATTTAGCAACCAACGAGCCGCTAGCAGTTCTCGCCTCTGTCCAGCTAGAATTGCTCGATCTAATACTGGTAGCCCGGGAACTTGTAATTGCGCTGTTACTGCGGCTAGAGTAGCTTCAATGTGAGCAATTCCTGACAAACGTAAATTATTTCGCAGTTTATAAAAAGGGAGTGGGGAGTGGGCAGAGACACGACTAATCGCGTCTGTACAGGAGTTAGGAGTTGTGATTGCTTGGGTGTCTTGGAACCAATAGTCACCACCATCTGCAACTTCTTGCATGGCGGCGACTAATTCAGGAAGTGGTATACCTTTAGGGCAGTAGCCATTAATACCAACAGATTTGGCAGCCAATAGCAGTCCTTGTTCTTGGATAGAACTGAGAAATAAAATTGGCAGGTTGGGATATAAGGCTCTGAGTTGCCGACAGAATTGTAAACCTAGCTGTTGACTGGTGGTGGAGCGACCATTACCGAATTCCAAAACCACCAAATTGACTTGATTTGGGTCTTCTTGGGCAATTTCTGCTAAAATCTGCAAGGCAGTAGTATAATTTTCTACTACTCCTGTGACTTCTAGGTTAGGAATTGCTTCTAGAGCTACCCGTAATCCCAGACGAAAAATTGGGTCTTGGTCGATTAACAATAATTTTAAAGGGCGATCGCTCATAGTCTACTCAGTTACACAAGCACTGTTTTTTACCAATCAGAAAACAACTTTGATACAAAACTTTGTCTTCCCCATTGTTACCTGTTTTCGCAAACTGATAAATCGATCATAATTGCCTTATGCAGCCGTCACTGTGTAATTAAATGAACTTGAGTATTCGCCATTGGTTGGCAGAACGCTATATCGCAATCAATCAAATCAAAGGATTTTCGGCTGGACAATTGGCAGGTATTGCCTACCGAATTGTTCAGGATATGGAAGTCAAAAGCTTGATGCCTTTTGATATTTGTACTTTGGTAGAGGTTTTAGAACTGCCCTTAGCTATTGTTTGGGAAGAAATCAATTTCATTTCCCAGTTGACAGAAAACCTGTTACGTAGCCTCAGCCAAAAAAAACCTTTAAAACGTAACGAAGGCACATGGCTAGCTTTTCAAATTGGCTATCTCCAAGCTTTGCAAGCAATTATAGAGCAGGAAACAAGCCTGCAAAGACCGTGGCTAGACCGGGCAAGTATACCCATCCCGAAGGAGGAAATGGGTAAACTTACTCTCCAAGATCCACAACTGCAAGGGTTACTAAAAACTCTCAGTCCAGGTAAATTAACTGATACTCAAGCTGAACAAGCACTGTCTTTGGTTGCCGACTCATTACTGGTGCAACAAATAAATAACGCTGCCATAGCTTGGTTAGTTGCCAATGGTGTAGAGGAACCTGAAGCTAAACTCCTAACACAGCGTTTGCTCAACTCACTTCCTGGTCACTTACTGGTAGTCGTTACTGAGAATGCTGCACCTTTAGCGCAGCTACAAAAATTTTTTCGTTTAGGGATTTCATTATCTCCCAGTTTGATCGCCCCAGAAGTAGGTTCTATAGCCACTGAGAAAATTGATTTGCAGCGAGAACATTATCGGGCAAGTTTGATTAAAAGCCTCAGTATACCTTTGCTGATAGAATCCTTTGCCCTCAACGATATTTATGTTGCACAAAAAGGCTTACCAATAGAGGAAAATATTTCTGAGCAGGATAAAAAAACTGTTAAGCCAGTTGATTTAAAAACATGGGCGCAGCAACAGCTAGCTGATTTAGAAACGATCGCACTAATTGAGTCGGAACCTGGTTATGGAAAAACTAGCTTTTGTCAACTCTGGGCAGCACAGATAGCAGAAGAATTTTACCCTAATTGGATGCCTATAGTAATTAGGTTACGGGATGTAACTTATGGTAAAACTTTTATCGAAACTCTAAATTCTGCCTTTAGTGTTAATCTTTCAACTTGGTTAGAGCAAGAAAATCTCCCTTGTTTGTTACTGTTGGATGGTTTAGATGAACTTCCCCCTTCTGCTCATGGGATAAGGGCAAAAGCAATTTTTATTCAGCAATTACTGAATTTTCAATCTAAGCACCGACACAAAATTTTCTTAACGAGTCGATCAACGACATTACAAGAAATTGCTCCAGAGATCCCGTTGCAATTGAAGCAAATTATCATTCAGCCGTTGGATGCAGAGGAACTAAAACAATGGTTTCAGCAATGGACAAAAGTGCAATCTTTAGCGATCGCTCAAAATTTCTTTACATTCTTAAAACAGGCAGGGTTATTTGCTAGTCAATCAAAGTTAAAAGAATTTTCTGCCCTTATCCGTCAACCTCTAATGCTGCATTTGTTGGGCATTTTACACCGAGAGGGACTGCTAGATGATGAACTATTACACTTAGCTGCTAATAACCCAAAGTCTTCTCTGTTATGGGAAATTCATCATCGCCTGAGTCGATGGTTGTTGGGCTATCCGTTAACTGGCGGTATTAAAACGATGCTACTACGCTCAGGATTGGCTCATATTCACCGGACTCCAGAAGCGATCGCTAATTTACTCGCTAATCGTCATCCTCAAGATTTACTTGAGCAGATGCAAGCGATCGCTCTGAAAATTTTACACTCACAACGTCATCAAATTAGTTTGCCTGAGGAAGCAAATACTCTACCAGAGTTTTATTTTAAAATTCGGTATTTAGAAAGTGCAGCAAAAACTAGTTTAATTGAGTTTTCGCATATTAAGTTAGGAGAATATCTTTGTGCTGAGGCTATAACTGCTGAGTTGAAATTATTGACTCAGTGCCAAGATGAGGTTTATGGCACGCTTACTTTTGTGGTTGATTCTCCTAGTGGTGTAGCCCAGCATATTTACAATTTACTGGGTTACGGGATACTTAGCCAAGAAATTGAGAAATTGGCGATGCCTGCGGCGGGCTGCGCCTACGCAATTTTACGCCGAGAGCAAAAGCAGAAGTTTTCTTTTGAAGTTTTGTTCCAACGGCTTTTGTCCTTCTGGCGTGCTTACTGTCAAGGCTATTGGTTAGATGAAGGTATAGCCCATAAAGCTTTGAGTCATTTTCACACACTGAAAAACCCGGTGAATGTTGAGCAGGTGAATGCTGCTGTGGGACTGAATGTGTTTTTATTGCTTTGTGCTTGCTCCCGAGAAACAAAACTTCCCTTTTGTCCTTGTGGGAATCCAATCAATTTGGCAGAATTCAATCCAGAGGCTTTAAGTGCGCTGATTGCTAGAACAAGCCTTTTGAATAAAAATGCCTTCGCAACTCGAATTAAGTCTCTAGCTGGACTCGATTTATCAGGAGCCTCTCTGTTACAAGTAATGTTAACTGGGGTAAGTCTTGAGCAGACAAACTTATCAAATGCGGAGTTAATCGGAGCGAATTTGGCAGGAGCGAATTTGCAACAGGCTAACCTCACAGGTGCAAACTTAACAGGCGCAAACCTTACAGGTGCAAATCTTCAACAGGCAAATCTTACAGGCGCAAACCTTCAACAGGCCAATCTTACAGGCGCAAACCTTAATTCTGCTAATCTTACTAACGCCTGCTTATTTGATGCCATTCTCACTGAGACTGATAAAAAATTAGTCAGCGATAATAATGCTTCCTTCTCCCAAGAGTCGTTTCAAAAATTTAAGTATTCGCCATCACAACAGCCTTTCTTAAGTACCGTCAAAATTGCGACAAACACAGATAATAATTGGAACAAACCCCCTGCGATCGGACTAATTGAAAGCTCTGAAGGCACAATTTTACCAGAAGATTTATATGATGATGTCGATGATGAAACAATTTTTGGTAATAATTTTATTGGGGAATAGGGCATTGGGCATGGGAAAGAGGACTTGGGGACTCTTGAGAATTGGGGACAAGGGGAAAGACTTGTTGGAAGCTCTAAACTTTTGTCCCCTTGTCCCCTTGTCCCCCCTGCTCCCCCTGCTCCCTCTGCTCCCCCTGCTCCCCCTGCCCCCCCTGCCCCCTACTCCTCTTGCGGGTTACGGTAGCCAATAAAGTTAATACTGTAGTCAGTAATTCGCACTCCTGTTTCTTCTTCAATTTTGCGGATTAACTCTTCTGGGAGTTCTACATGAACATCAAGAATTTGATTTGTATCTATACAATTTACATGACTGTGAGAATCACTGATATTGCCATACAAACGCCCATCACAGCGTTCAATACATTCAATAATGCCCTGACTGGATAATGCTTCTAAATTTTGATAAACAGAAGTATGACCGATATCTTTACCTTGTTGGTTCAAGCGATCATAAATCTCTCTAGCAGAAAGATGTTCATTTGCTTGCCAAAGTAATTCTAGAATAAAACGGCGCTGGCGGCTGACACGCATACCTAATATTTGGCACTGCTCAAGCGCATCTTCTAAAGAACGAATTGGTTTTGTAGAAATTGTTTGTTTTTGCATATTACAGCTTCTTAACTGTTGAGGGAATTTTCCCGTTTAAATGTTTATTGCTTATTTAATATATGCAATGATATTGCACACACTTTTTCTACCTGTGCTTGTGTTTTGGCTTTTGATGCTGCGGAAGTTACAGGTTGCGATAATGATTTTTTTGCTTATTGACGGCTACTTTGTCAGACCTTAATCTAAAACAAACTCATTACAACTTTAACTTAAAATTGCTGTAAATGTCCACCTTGGAAAAGGTAACGCCTGCCCCAAGTAGGCTAATTTTAATGTCACACCATGTTAATCGTGTAGTAATTTTTTAGTTCAAGGCAAGTATTTATCGCTATTACAAAAGTAACATTTAACTTTATAAATTCAGTGTACATGAGTGACGTAGGCGTAAACCGCCGCAGTTATCACCATCAGCTCATATCAAGGCTAGCAACTAAATGTATATTTGTTATAACCAGCGAAAACTAAGCAAAAGTATCAAATAAATTAGAGAAGGTCAGACTTGTGTAGGTTGACCAAATTATCAACAAATAAAGTATTAGTAAATACTAATTTATTTCTAGAGGTCAATCTAGCGTCAATACCTGAAAGCTGCTACTGTAGATTGTCGATCCTACAGTTGAGCATCAAAAAAGTGGCTGCTGAATCAAAGACAATCGCGATCGCACTCAATAATGACTTCATTAACAATCTGGATCTGTCGCCTGCGTCAACGGTGATTGAACAACTGCTGCAAGATGGGGCCGCATCCCATGAACAGCAGCTACGCTTTGATATCAATTATGAACTCGAACCTGGCGATCCACGGGAACTCTCAGAAATTCCAGAGGTGCGGCTATGGTTTATACGCCTAGATGCCAAATACCCGTGGCTACCATTTTTATTAGATTGGAAAGCTGGAGAATTTGCTCGTTATAGCGCCATGCTTGTGCCACACCAGTTCAGTTCCAAAGAAGGCATTCAGTACAATCCTGAAGCCTTAGAAATATTTTTGATGCACAAAATCTTTATTTTAGGTGATTGGCTCAAACAACAAAACATCCCCAGCCTCTCACGCCTCAAGTCGATGGCCCAAATGCTGGGTTATGAATTAGAGGATGCTTTTTTTGAGATATTTTAATAAGAATTCAGGTGCCAGGAGCCAGAATTCAGAATTCGGTTAAGCGACTGGTGGATAGCGCAGCATCTCATAGAGAACGTCTTGATTCTGACTTCTGTATTCTTCTGAATAACCGCAAAATCTAGCTGTCACCTCTAGGTTTTGCGGTCATTCAACAAACGCATAACTATATTGGAATATCCAATAGACTAATTGCAGAAATTGAGACAAACTGCTGGTTTAGCCGCCCCAAATTTTCTCCAAAACTGCATTTGGTGAAACATCCGCCGTTTTTCCTGTGGGGGATTTAATGGCCAGGAATTTTTCGTTTTTCGGCAACAACTCCGTTGGATCAGTGGGCCCAAATAGGGCGATGGTATAGGTTTGGACTGCAACACTCAGTTGTAGTGCCGCACTATCAGTGGACAACATCAGATTTGCCCCGGCAATCATGGCAGCTAACTTACCAATATCATCTGGGGCAGTCACCTTGATATCTGGAGAAGACCCCAGAAGCGATCGCACAAACTGCTCATCGTCAACTCCCTTAATGACTACCACAGGCAGATCCGGTTGCTTATCTTGGAAGTTTTGAATAATTTGGTGCCACTTCTGGACAGGGTAGATTTTATCCAGTTCTTTAGCCTGGGATAACTGGCCAGAACCGCCATGAATCAAGATATAACCTGTTTCATGAACCCCTAAACGTTTTTGTTCCTTTTCTGCCCAGTCAATATCTGTTTTTGGTACATTTACAGCTAATTCTGGGACAGGGGTTTTTATGCTTAATGGTTGCAGCAAATCATGATATACTGCCGCCGCATACTGTGATGGTTTAAATGGCACAGCGTTGCTAAGAAAAACCGCTCCTTTGCCTTGGTAGCCAATGCGTGTGGGAATTCCCGTCAACCAGACTAAAAGACCCATCAACCAATTTTGCTTAACAGCAATGGCAATATCGTATTCGCGATCGCGAATTGTTCCCACCAAGTTACCCCAATCTGCCAGACTGTTACGGTCTTGAAAATCAAAGGCCAGTACCTCGTGAACTGACTTGCTCACTCGATAGGCAGCCTTTGACCGGGGTTCAACAACGACATCTATCTGAGCGTTAGGGTAATTGCGCTTGAGGTCATCTAGAGTCGGAAAAAAGAGAATTTGGTCGCCAATTCCGCCAGGTACAAGGGCTACTACTCGCATAATATTTATTGACGCTTACTCGCTCCCTATTTTAGGGGAAAATATATAGCTTAAAGATTGAGGAATTCTGTGTATTTACTAATTCCAGCTGCGGGAACCGGAAAAAGAATGGGTAGTAACCGCAATAAACTCCTGCTAGTCGTGCGATCGCAACCAATTATTGCCTGGACTTTATTAGCCGCAGAAGCCGCCAGTACAATCAGTTGGATCGGAATTATTTCTCAGCCTACGGATTGGCCAGACTTCAACGCAATTCTCGCCGATCTAAAGCTGACTAAACCAGTTGAATTGATTACAGGTGGTTCCACCCGCCAAGAATCTGTTTACAACGGCTTGCAGGCGCTACCAGTAGCCGCAGAACAAGTGTTAATTCATGATGGGGCTAGATGCCTGGCCACACCAGATTTATTTAACTCTTGTGCCCAAGCCATTCGCCATTGTCCCGGTTTAATTGCTGCTGTACCCGTTAAAGACACCATCAAAGTTGTCGATGAACAAGGCATAATTCAAAAAACACCCGACAGACGGCAATTATGGGCGGCACAAACTCCCCAAGGATTTGATGTCAAGTTGTTGAAACAGTGTCACGCTGAAGGTGTCCGTCAAGGTTGGGAAGTAACTGACGACGCAGCTCTATTTGAAAAATGTGGTATTGAAGTGCGAATTGTCGAGGGAGAAGAGACAAATTTAAAAGTGACAACTCCCCAAGATTTAGCGATCGCAGAATTTATTCTCACAAGTAGAGGGATTGGGGATTAGAAGTTGGGGAGTGCGGGATGAGGGGGATGAGGGAGCAGGGGAGGCAGGGGAGCAGAGGGGACAAGGTGACAAAAGTTTAGAGCTTCCAACAAGTCTTTCCCCTTGTCCCCAATTCTCAAGAGTCCCCAAGTCCTCTTTCCCATGCCCAATACCCAATTTGAGAATATCAAACAATATTTTGACAATTTACGATATAATGCCACACACTTGTTGATTGTTAGTTGTCATGTACTAATGACCAATGACAAATGACTAATGACCAATGACAAATGACTAATAACTAAATGATTACAGCCACAGCGACAAAGATAGAAGCAATTCTGTATTTAAAGGGTAAACCCTTGTCGCTCGGCGAAATTGCCGAGTATGCCGCGTGCGATCGCGCCACTGTCAAAGAAGGCATAATTGAACTAATGGACAACTATGCCCACCGAGATAGCGCCCTAGAGGTAGTAGAAACTCCAGATGGTTACAGTTTGCAACTACGGTCTGATTTTCATGACTTAGTGCAAACTATGATACCAGTAGAATTGGGTGTAGGTGCATTGCGAACTTTAGCTGCGATCGCCCTTAATAGTCCCATACTCCAGAGTGACTTGATTAACCTGCGCGGTTCAGGAGTATATCAGCACGTTCCAGAACTTGTAGAACTTGGTTTCATCCGCAAGCGTCGAGACAGCGATTCTCGCTCTTATTCACTCCAAGTAACCCCAAAATTTCATCAATATTTCCAAATCGAACAACTCCCCCAAATACTTTCTACTAGCCAGAAGGAAGAACAACTAGAACTAGAACTGGAGGGAGTGGGGAGTGGGGAGTAGGGAGCAGGGGAGCAGGGGGGCAGGGGGGCAGGGGAGCAGGGGAGCAGGGGAGAGTTCAATGTGCCAAGTTCAATCCCCTCTGCCCCTCTGCTCCCCACTCCCCACTCCCCTCCTCTTGACTTATACCTATGGTGAATGCGCTACCCTTGTACTATGGTTTAAAGTGGAGTTAGCAATTAAGCTAAATAAAACTGCCAATGGTGTTTAATCCTGACTTTTTAAATGACAACTCTGAGGAACACCCTAATCAACTTCTTTCAGACCACTCTGAGCAATACCCCAATCAGCTACTCAAATATCTACAGCATCAGTCTCCTGATGTTTTAGCCAGGATTGCTCAGTCCGCCAGCCCCGAAATTAAACAAATCATCTCGCAAAATGTCCAAGGGCTTGTGGGAATGCTCCCGCCAGAAAACTTTAACGTGCAAATTACAACAGATCGGGAGAATTTAGCTGGGCTTCTAGCGTCGGCCATGATGACAGGGTATTTTCTGCGCCAGATGGAACAAAGAATGCAGTTAGAGCATTTGTCTAATGATTCATAATCAATAGTCAGTAGTCAAATATTCTGGGACTATTGACCAAATAATTACTAATGACGCTCGTGGACTCGCTACCGCTGCGCTAACGTAATTCGTAATTCGTAATTAAAAAGGTTACAGCAGCCCACACTGAATTAAAAATTTAGTGGTTAACAAGACATTTGTGGAGAGTTCAAGCTTCCACTGACAGCGACGCGCTTTCTGGTGTCCGCAAGCGTCTTGCAACTACGAATTACGAATTATCTTGACTACTTCCTTTCAGGATAAGCTCCTGATTGTACTTTGAAGGTTTGAATTTTACCGCTACGGTTGACTTCGATCGCTAAAATGTCCCCAACTGTGCTGGACTCTACGAGCTTCTGGACTTGGGCTGAGGTTTTGACTGGTTTACCGTTAACTTTTTGTATCACGTCTCCAGGAAGCAGTCCTCCACGCTTGGCTGGGGAATCCTCTGTGACTTCTTTAATTACAATCCCAGCTTCCTGCTGAATGTTGATCTGATTTTCTTGATTAATCTGCTGTTTTCTGATCGGAGAAAGGTCTGCCATTTCAATACCCAAAAAGGGATGTTGTACACGCCCTTTGGTAAAAAGTTCATTAGCGATGCGAGCGGCAGTTTCGATAGGGATAGCAAAACCGAGTCCTTGAGCATCAGCGCGGATGGCAGTGTTAACACCAATCACTTCACCTTGGGCGTTTAACAAGGGGCCACCAGAATTACCAGGGTTAATTGCGGCATCAGTTTGGATAAAGCTGACTCGTTTATCTGGTACACCGACTTGAGTACTGGTGCGATCTGTAGCGCTGACGATGCCGATAGTGACAGTATTATCTAAACCAAGAGGATTACCAATAGCGATCGCCCATTGTCCTGGTATTAAGTTTTGCGAATTGCCTAATTTCACAGTCGGTAAATGATCCGCTTTTATTTTTACCACCGCCACATCTGTCACCGAATCAACTCCTACCACCTTCCCTTCTAGACTTCGACCATCCTTGAGGGTGACTTGTACTGTATCTGTATCAGCTACGACATGAGCGTTAGTGAGTAATTCTCCATCTTGGCTCAAAATAAATCCCGATCCTGTACCGCGCTCAATGCGTTCTTGGGGAATTGGTTGCTCATCCTCCCCAAAGAATCGCCGCAAGAGGGGATTTTTCAAGGCGTCAGAGATAGGATTAGCGACTTTGCGAGTGGCATTAATTCGCACCACAGCCGGGCCAACTTTTTGCACTGCCGTCGCAATAAAATTCACATTATCGCCCCCAGTAGCCCCAACCGCTCCGTTAGAAGAATTTGGCACTACAGATTCTGGAGGCGAAGCCATTGTTACATTTCTTAACTGCTGGAACGAAGAGTTTTTGAGCAGGAGATAGCGACTGCCTAAGAAACCTGCACCACAGCCAAACACCAGTAAAAATATATAAACCGCCAGTTGCTTTAAGGATAACTTCATAATCATTCTGCTTAAGGACAGAAATGCAGTTGCTAATTTCTAAGTGTAGTCAAGCTAACGGCAAGTGGACAGATCAATTTAGGAGGAATTAGGGATTGGGCAGAAGAGGCAAAGGGGCAGGGGGCAGGGAGCAGAGGGGCAGAGGGGATTGAACTTGGCACATTGAACTCTCCCCTGCTCCCTCATCCCCCACTTCCTACTCCCCACTCCCCACTTTTCCCATCTAAAATTTAAAGTTAATGCGCTCTTTACCTGTATACATGACTTTACCCTTCCGTCAACTGATTCTCTGTAGCTTAGTTAGCGCCTTGAGCTTAGTATCCATATTGCCAAACATCAACAGCGCCAAAGCTGCTGTGGGTGGTTGCCCAACTCCAGCCCTATCTCGCTTCCAACGCCATAAAGTTGTTCGTGGCGAAACTTTAGAGAGCATAGCCCAGCGCTACAATCTGATACCTACAACTATTATCGGCATGAATCCAGCTTTGCAGAGCGGTGCGAGCGTAGGCGTTGGTAGTGTACTTCAGATTCCTCCCTACAATGGGATTGTCGTCGAAGTGCCTCGTGGTCAAACTTGGCGACAAGTGGCAGCAAAATACAAAGTTCGTGCTGATAGCCTTTTTGAGGTGAATGGCTGCCAACAAGACCCCAGAATTGTGTTTGTTCCAGGGGTAAATTGGTCACCCAATGGTGTTGTAACGAAGTCCCCTATACCTACTGATGCAGGTACACTAAACCGTGCATCTTTGTCTGGCTATCCTTTGGGGGAAGTGGCAAATGTGGGATTAGCTTACGGCTGGCAAATTAATCCTGCTACAGGTGAAGTTTTCTTCCACAGTGGTGTTGATTTATTAGCACCAGTTGGTACAAATGTGCTAGCGATCGCGCCTGGAACCGTAGCCTTTGCTAATGATCAAGGTTCATACGGCAAGTTAGTCATTATTAACCACAGTGGCGGACTCCAAAGCCGCTATGCCCAGCTTGACAGTATCAAGGTTACTGTCGGTCAACAAGTAAAAAAAGGAGACTTACTGGGAACAGTAGGAACTAGTGGAAAACCAAGTTCCAGTCAACCGCACCTCCATTTTGAAGTGCGTTCTAGCTCATCTCTGGGTTGGGTAGCAGAAGATCCAAAGGGTTATTTGAAAAAATGAGGGAATGGGGAGTAGGGAGAGCAGGGGGGGCAGGGGAGACAAGGGGACAAGGGGACAAGGTGACAAAAGTTTAGAGCCTTCCAACAAGTCTTTCCCCTTGTCCCCAATTCTCCTTGTCCCCAAGTCCTCTTCCCCATGCTCTATGCCCAATTCCCAAATTCGCTAGATTTTATGATGTGCATTCCTGCCTCTGCAAACCTTGCAAATGCTGCATCTGCCTGTTCTGTGTAGTCCACAACACCAGGAACAACAACAGGAGAAGTGCAATCTTCTAGCAAATAGATTTTTTGAGCAAGGGTAGCATCTACCTGTTTAATTTCTGTTAATAAATCGTCAATTGTCCAGGCAACACAGTGACTTTTAGCTTGACCACCAATAATTACTGCATCATATTCTAAAAGTTGTTTAATCAGGCGCGTGTTTTTTAAAGCAAGTGGACGTTGCTCAAAATCTTCTAACACCTCTGGACGCAAGATGGAATAGTTTTCTGTTAAGGGATTTTCACCTTTAATTTCAAATTGCGTCTGACTCTGACGAGCAATTGCGTGAAAAAATATCGCTTCTTCTACTGATGAAACTAAAGCATGACCAATACCACCCAACATAGAATGATAAGGCCAAACTGTCAGGGGATATTTACCGTCTTGACTTAGTTGCTTAACGTAATGGTCAGTATGTTTTTTTAATAATTCATAATCCCCATTAGTAACAGTATCAGCAACTGCTGGGTTGACTTTCCAAATACCTTGTTCAATATCTGCTAGGGTGATGCTAGTCGCTGCCGGAGTGGGATGTTCTGCCGCAGCGTTTACCCAAAAGATCGGATGGAAGATTTGCGTTGCTGTGTGGGTGTCCAGGGTGGGTACAATTTTTGTAATTACTCCCAAATTTTGATATATAAATTCACATAACCTGACGTTATCATCCACAGCCCCTTTTCCAGATTTTCCACCTACAAATAATTCAAATTCAGGTATACAGAAGGTGTTTTGGACATCAATTAATAGTAGGCAAATCCGGTTTTTATCTAAAGATGCAGGTTTGATATCGTGTTGTTTTGCCCAGATTTCAGCTTCGACAGCACGTTCTTGGTAAGGTACGCGCCAGACTTTGCCGACTTCTTCAGGGTTAAAGTGTGAGGGAATTAGTAGTTGGGGTGTTATTTGGGTGTTCATAATTACAGTCACTTTTATTCTGTAATAACATTTATAAATTTAATAGCAAAGCTTAATGAAGTTATCGCTCTCATCCAAACTTTGCAACATTTGAATTTAATCCTACTCGTCAACAAAAAGAACCTCAACTTCTTAAAGAAGTTGGGGTTCTGAGCCTTTGCCAGATGTAACTTACCTGCTCATTATCTTTATTACCTCGTCGGAACTTTCAAGCCTCGACGCTCAAGGATTTGCCGCACCTCTGGGCTAGGAGTGTAGTTATAGCCGTAGGAGGAGTTCTCTGTGTCATCCATAATTTGAGGTGTGAGTAATACAATTACCTCATTGCGCTGGTTCTGTCTGTTTGTACTTCTAAATAGCGAACCAATTAGTGGAAGATCACCCAAAATAGGAATCTTGGAGATAGAAGTCCGGTCTGTGTCTTGAATAATACCTGAGAGAATCAGCGTCTGACCATCTCTCAAGCGAATCGAGCCAGAATTAAGAGAGCGCTCCGATACCAAGAATATTTGTTGGCTACCACCTCCTCCAACGTTGATAGTAGCTGGAGCTTGGGGTGCTTTAACAACGGGGGCTACCGATAGAGAGACAAAACCATTGTCGTCAATTCGTTCAACTTTAACAGCTAGGGTTAAACCTACTCGATCTTTATCTGCTGTAATCGTTTCTGTAGCAAGATTCGCATCGCGAACTATTTCCCTTTTAATATTGCCTACCACTTCCTGAGTCAGGTTGACATTAGCGGTTTGACCTTCTTGAACAATTAACGTCGGGTCTGTCAAAATCTTGGCGTTACCATTTGTAATCTGAGCTTGCAAACTAGTGAGAAGACGTTTTGGGAACTGGTAAATAGACGGCAAGCTATATGTATATTGAGCAGGGGTTTGGCCAGTTACTTGATTACTAAATTGAGTTGGCGCACCAGTAACTGGGTCAAACTGAGTTGGGACAGATGTAATTGTTCCTGGAGTTCCTGCGGTAAATGATGAAAGTCCTGGTTGCGTTGGGTTAGAGCTTACACCAGCACTAGCTACTCCTGTGGTTGGATTTTGTGGGTCAAGAAAAATATTTGCGCTACTAAGTGGATTAGCGGTTGTAGGTGTACTAGTCACACTGGTTGATGCTTCGGCTCTTGTAGCAGGTCTGGAACCACCAAAATTTAGAGATGCTGCACCGCCATCATTTGTAAAGTAGTTGTTACCAACCCCAAAGGAAAAACTGGTGTTGTAATCTTGCGTATTCAAGAGGTTAACATCGATAATCTTGACGTTGACTACTACTTGACGACGGCGTATATCAAGCTGAGTTAGTTGAGCCATCGCCATCTCAACTAGCCGGGGAGGGCCAATCAAGGTTAGAGCATTTGTGCGCTCATCCCCTAATGCCTGTAAACCTCTCAATAATGGGTTAGAGTCTGTAAAAGTAACACGTTGAGTTTCAACTCTGCTTTCTGTAGTGGTCTGAGTTTGGGTGATGGGCGTAGCTCCAGCCCCAACAGGTACAGCATTAACGCTGGTAACTTGTCGTTCGCGGCTGATGGCACTTTCTGCTCCTAAGCCAACCAAAAAGTTGATGGCAACTCCTACTGATACTTGATTGAGTCGCAGGCTACGCATAACCATGTCACGCGTTGCATTAGGTAGTTTAGCCCCTACAAAAACTGTGCGATTACTGCGGTTAGCTTCTAGACCACTCAAGCGCAAAACGTAGTTAAACACATCTTGCACTGGCTCGTTTTCTATATCTAAAGAGATTGTTTGAGAGGTTGCTTGTGCAGCAGCGCCAGCTTGTTGACCTTCCACGTAAGCCAAGTTCAAATTAGCAGCACGGGCAAGTAGTGACAAAACCTCACGCACTGGCGCATCTCGCAGCACTAAACGCGGTACACGTTCTTGAGTTCCTAAGTCAATGGTGCTAGGAGAAGCATCAGTATTAGAAATGGCGATATCTCCTACGGGTGGGGCAACGGCTCTAGGTAAAAAAGGTGGAGCCTGACTCACAGGTTGACCTGGCCCAGCAGGTTGTGCAGGTTGTCCGTCAATGGTGACTTCCGGGTTGGGAACAAGAACCCCTGGCTTTTGACCAGGTTGGGCTGGAGTCGTAGCAGGCGGTGCTGTGAAAGTTTGTGCTGCTGGCGTTGGTGTTGATGCTATAGTGCCTGACGATGGGCTAAAGCTGAGTGTAATTCCATTTTGCGATCGCACCACAGGTTGACTGCTAGGTGTATTATTACTCCCTGTTACCGTCACCCGGACGCTATTGGCATCAAGCTGATTAACCTCAACAGATGCAATTCCTGGTGCTGGGCTATCTTGACGAAAACTCTTACCTTGTGGTAATCGTAATTGAGTATTGATAATATCTGCGACTAAAGCGTTGCCTCTTTTTGTAGTGAAAACTTGGGGGCGCGACGCTGAAGAAGTTTTCAAAGCAACATTAATTCCACCATTAACTGGATTTAACTGGACATTAGTAATTTGACTAATTTGTGCCCAAACTGGTTGAGCTGCCAAAAATACAAAAGCGGCAGTACCTAATATAAAACTATTACCGTGAAGCTGTTTCACAGTTCATTCCTCACCTTATAAAACCTTGTTTACAAACAATTCTGAGAAGTTGAGAAAAAGTAGTTAGGAGTGAATAGTTAGGAGTTAGGAATGATAATTTGTAATTCTTAACTCCTGTACAGACGCGATTAATCGCGTCTCTACTTTTTCGGAGCAGTTTTAGCTGCGGCTGCGGCTGCTGCGGCTATTTCTTCTGGAGTAAGTGGCATCAATACCTGTAACTGGAATGATGTGTTAATCGTTGCTGGGCCAACCTGCACCGGCGTTTTATCCAATGGGGATCTTGACTCTACTGGAGCCAAAGTTGATTGATAGTCTTTAACTATTAACAAAGGCTGTAAACGCTCAATGTTACGAATTATCGATTGTGTTTGCTCATAAGTTCCTGTAATTTCGGCATTGATACTGCTGCGTTGCAGCTTACCGTCAACCTGTAGCCCTAAAGTTCCATCGGTAATTGGTTCTGGTTTTTGAGAAACTGGCACAAATTTTTTTAGTTTGGCTCTCACTGCATTAACAGAAGTTGGAGTACTACCAGACTCTATTAAACGGTTCACATCCAACAGCAATGTATCTAAGCTTTTTTCGTTAGCGAATAAACCTAAAACCTGAACTTTTTGCTGTTTTGCCTGTGCTAGCTCGTCTTTAACTTTGCCAATTTCTTTGATACTGGCTTTTTTTTGCTCAATTTGCCCTTGCAATTCAGAGCTTTTAGCTTGCTGTTGCTGATAGCTTTCCAAAGCTGGCATGAGCAGGTTTAATAATATATAACCTGCTCCTGCTAAACCAATTAGCCCCACTAAAATCCCAATAATTTTTGGTGTGAAGGCAATACCAAATAGCACGGGGGATGCTGGTGTTTCCTGCTCGAATTCCCCACCTTGTTCGCCAAAATTTAAATCATCACTCAGCGTCATTTTGAAATGACTCCTGTTTGTTGGATACTACGAATTCGAGTTACTAACCCCACTGTGCCTTTTTTTTCCAACTCCCGGATTAATTCTGAAGCTGGAACATCATTCATAGTTGATTGGATAGTGTATTCAACTACTTGCGGTAGCTTAATTGTTACACCACTAGCAGGTTGACTCACACCTGGAGCTAAGGGAGCATCTACTAACGTTGCTGTCACAATTCTGCTTTCTGTGGGCTTCAAGAATTGAGACTGTTGTAGACTCAACAAAAAATCATTGACATCGTTAAAAGAACGAGCCAATCCAGTAATTTCTAACCCTCCGGCGGGATTGCTTGCTGGCTTCCCTTCCGCAGCCGGAATGGGTGGGGTTTGCTTGATGGTCTTAATTTGCACTGCTGCTGGAATGCGATCGCGCAAATCTTGCAGCATTGCTGACCAAGGTCGAATTTGGTCAAATACAGTAACTAAAGCTTGGGTTTCCCCTTTAATCGCTTTCGTCTCGTCTTTGATTTTATTAATATTTCCTATTTCTGTATCTAACCTCTTGCTTTCTTGGTCTAGTTGGGCAATTTGACCATCTAATTCAACAATCTTTCCTTGCAATAACAAGTAACCAATTCCCAATAAAGCTGGAAGAGTTACACCTACTCCAACTCCTACATACAGCAGTGTCAAATCCCCCGTAGGAAACTTTAGGGATATTCCTCCCGATCTCTCAGGTTTTTTCTGATATGCTGGGCGATCTTTAAGAAAGTTAACATCTAGGCTGTACATTTTGTTACACCTCCCGCATTCCTAAACCAAGTGCGATCGCCAAACCAGAGCGTTGCACCTGTGGATATTTATCAGTGTCAACTTCTAAGGACAGAGCTACGATTGGATCTATTTGAGTAGTTGGCAAGCTCAATCGTTGGGTAAAGAACTCATCTAGCTGTTGGAGTCCACCTCCTGGGCCAGCTAATATAATCTGTGCTACTTCCAAATTTTCACTTTGATTAAGGTAAAAATCGATGGAACGGCGCAGTTCATCAGTTAGTTCTCCCAATACTCTCAATATGGCTGCCATACCAGGATTGATTTCAGTAACCCCAGTTTTGCCGCCATCTAGAGAAGTTTGGGGAATCACCATACCGTGTAACAGTTCCATATCTCGTGATGTGGGTAAGCTCATTGCCCTTGCTAAGGCAGTTTGCATTTGATAAGTCCCAATTGGGACTGTGCGCGAAAATTGTGGCACTCCGTTAACGATGATGGCGATTTCTGTACTGTCGAACTCTATATCAACTAGTACTGCTGCTTCTTGCGGCCCAAATTGTCGCAATTGCTCACGAATAGTCCGAATCAAAGCAAAACTGTTAATTTCTAAAACATCGATTTGTAATCCTGCCTGCTCGAATGTACTGATATAGGTATCCGTTATCTCCTTACGAGTGGCAACTAGAAGTACGTGTACTTTTTCAATGCCATCTTCATCTACAAAGTACCCAAGTTTCTGATAATCTACATCAGCCTCTTCACGAGGATAGGGTAAATATAGACCTGCTTCATGGTTGAGAACCATTTCTCGCAGTTCTTTATCATCTAACTCTGCTGGCACTGGTATGATCCGAACGATGGAATCTCGCCCTGGTACACCAGTGGCAACCCGAGAAGTTTTGATTTTGCTCTCAGTTAGCGCCTGCTGGATTAATTGCGCCATTGCTGCGGGATCGGTAATTTGACCATCGGTAACTACGCCTTCTGGAACTGCTACCGATGTAAATGTTTCTAGCTTCAAGCCTTGACCCTGCTTGCGTAGCTGAACTACATTCACCCTTTCAGGAGCAAGTTCGATGCCGACCCCTTTTTTTGATTTGCCAAACAGACTTTTGAAGCTTTTTACCACAGTTGTGCCCGATGGACTGCTAAATTTAATTGGGCATTGGGCATTGGTTATTGGGTATTGGGTATTAAAAAAACTTTTCTCTAGTCCCCAGTCCCCAGTCCCTAGTCCTTAGTCCCTAGTCGCCTCTATTACTGTTAATTTATTTAGCCTAGAATCTCGACAATTCTGATCTAAGCTTTTCACACTGAGCAAGCGTAAAAATACTGGGAAAATGATTCAATTACGAAAATTTAAACAACTTGTTGCTTTTACACTACTTGGCTTATTAACCAGTTGGATTGTAAGTTGCAGCACAAGTAATGTTGGTACAGGTACAAAACAGGCTACTTCAGGGGCGGCAACTATTGAGTTTTGGACGATGCAACTCCAACCTCAATTTACCGACTACTTCAAAAACCTAATTGCGAATTTTGAATCGCAAAATCCAGGTATAAAGATTAACTGGGTTGATGTACCCTGGGCGGCGATGGAGAACAAAATATTAACAGCTGTCTCCGCAAAAACGCCACCTGATGTAGTTAACCTGAATCCGGGTTTTGCTTCCCAACTTGCTGGACGAAATGCCTGGTTAGATTTAGATGCAAAAGTCCCAAAGGATGTACGTTCCTCCTATCTACCGAATATCTGGCAATCTTCTACGCTTAATGGCAAGAGTTTTGGGATTCCCTGGTATCTCACCACACGGCTAACCATTTATAACACCGATTTATTAAAACAGGCAGGTATCAATAAACCGCCTGCAACCTACGCAGAATTGGCACAAGCAGCGCAACAAATTAAAGATAAAACTGGCAAATATGCCTTTTTTGTGACTTTCGTACCACAAGATTCTGGTGAAGTGCTGGAATCTTTTGTGCAAATGGGAGTCACTTTAATAGATGCTCAGGGAAAAGCGGCGTTTAATTCGGCACCAGGTAAGGCAGCGTTTCAGTATTGGGTAGACTTGTATAAAAAAGGCTTACTTCCTAAAGAAGTTTTGACGCAAGGACATCGCCACGCGATCGATTTATACCAATCTGGAGAGACTGCGTTTCTAGCTTCTGGGCCAGAGTTTCTGAAAACGATCGCTAATAATGCCCCGAAAATTGCTCAAGCTACAGGAATAGCACCTCAACTCACTGGTGACACAGGCAAGAAAAATGTCGCGGTGATGAATATGGTTATTCCCCGCGATAGCAAACAACCAGACGCTTCTGTTAAGTTTGCTTTATTTGTCACCAATGACGAAAATCAGTTAGCCTTTGCTAAAGCTGCAAATGTCTTACCTTCTACAATCAAGGCATTATCTGATACTTACTTTACAAATGTTCCAGCTAATGCTTCAACAATAGAAAAAGCCCGAGTTATGAGTGCTAAAGAATTGTCAAAGGCAGAAATATTAACTCCTACTTTGAAGGATTTCAACAAACTGCAAAAGGCAGTTTACGAAAACTTGCAAGCAGCAATGTTAGGGCAAAAGACTGTAGATAAAGCTGTAGAAGATGCGGCGCAGGAGTGGAACAATGCTAGGAGTTAGTAGACAAACGAAATAATGGATGTAGGACTTAGGCAAGTTGCGTAAGTCCTGAGGGTGTCTTGGACAAACTACGCTTGCACCACAAAATTTAATGCCGTAAGAGTTGGCGCACCAGTTAGAGTCGCAAATAGACCACCGCTACCAAAACCAGCCGCGCTGCCATTAGGGTTGTAGAACAACTGCCCACTCACAGGATCGTAGACAATTGTTGCCCTGCTAGTCCCTGCTGAAGAAGTGATTTCAAAATCACTGTTGTTACTAAAACTTGCTCCCGCAGTTGAAGCAATCGCACTAAAAGTAGTTTTATCAAGGATAATTTGATCACCTTGGGAACTCTTAAAGTCAGCGATCGCATCTACACCAACACCACTTAGGGCAAAAGCAGCATCAGTGTTGTAAATAAATTTGTCAGCACCCGTACCACCTGTGAGTACGTCATTGCCAGCACCGCCAACCAGAGTATCATTGCCGAATCCACCAGTGAGAGTATCATTACCTGACCCACCTCGCAACAGGTCATTACCACCGAAGCCATTAATAATGTCGTTACCAGCATTGCCGTCGATGATGTTGTTGCTGTCTGTGCCGACAAGAGTATCTTTACCAGCAGTTCCCGTTAGGTTAATGGTACTGGTTTTGCCTATATTCTTCCCACCAAATATCACGTAGCTTTGCCCAGCCGAACTGTTGTCGTTGGGGGAGGCACGGAATGCCCCGATAATCAGGTCAGCGATGCCATCTGAGTTGACATCACCAGCACTGCTGACAGAATAGCCTGACCTGTCCAATAAACTGATGCCATTGATAATGAAGCCGTTAGCGCCATTAAGGTCAGAGAGGTTGAAAGTGGCGCTCCATCCTGTCCTCTTGCCAAATACCACGTAGCTCTGCCCAGATAAGTAGCCATTGGGAGATGCACTGTCTGCCGCGATAATCAGGTCGTCGATACCATCGGAGTTGACATCTCCGGCACTGCTAACAGAAAAGCCTAAAAAGTCACTTTCATTTATGGCGTTAATAGCGAAGCCGTTAGCACCGTTAAGGTCAGAGAGGTTGAAAGTGGCGCTCCATCCTGTCCTCTTGCCAAATACCACGTAGCTCTGCCCAGATAAGTAGCCATTGGGGTCGGCACCGTCTGCCCCGATAATCAGGTCGTCGATACCATCGGAGTTGACATCTCCAGCACTGCTGACAGAAACGCCTGATTCGTCACCTTCATTGATGCCGTTGATCGCGAAGCCGTTAGCACCGTTAAGGTCAGAGAGGTTGAGAGTGGCGCTCCATCCTGTTTTCTTACCAAATACCACGTAGCTTTGCCCTGAATTGTAGCCGTTGGGGTCGGCTTTCTGTGCCCCGATAATCAGGTCAGCGATGCCGTCGGAGTTGACATCTCCGGCACTGCTGACAGAAAAGCCTGACGAGTCTTCCGCCGCGATGCCGTTGATTGCGAAGCCGTTAGCGCCGTTGAGGTCAGAGAGGTTGAGAGTGGCGCTCCATCCTGTTTTCTTGCCAAATACTACGTAGCTTTGCCCAGAATCGTCGCCGTTGGAGTCGGCACGGTATGCTCCGATAATCAAGTCAGCGATGCCGTCGGAGTTGACATCTCCGGCACTGCTGACAGAACGGCCTAAAATGTCATCCGCCGCTATGCCGTTGATAGCAAAGCCGTTAGCGCCGTTGAGGTCAGAGAGGTTGAGAGTGGCGCTCCATCCTGTCCTCTTGCCAAATACTACGTAGCCCTGCCCTGATTTGATGCCGTTGGGGTCGGCAAAGAATGCCCCGATAATCAGGTCGTCGATACCATCGGAGTTGACATCTCCGGCACTACTGACAGAAGAGCCTGATGTGTCATCTTCATTGATGCCGTTGATCGCGAAGCCATTAGCGCCGTTGAGGTCAGAGAGGTTGAGAGTGGCGCTCCATCCTGTCTTCTTGCCAAATACCACGTAGCTTTGCCCTGAATCGTCGCCGTTGGGGTCGGCACCGAACGCCCCAATAATCAGGTCAGCGATGCCGTCGGAGTTGACATCTCCAGCACTACTGACAGAAACGCCTGATCTGTCACCTTCATTGATACCGTTGATAGCAAAGCCATTAGCGCCGTTGAGGTCAGAAAGATTCAATGATGAATTAACCATGATTTTCATTGGTAATACTTATATGCAGGCAACATGCAAGCTACGTAATTCGTAATTAGGAAATTTAATCACGAATTACAAGGCTTACAATTACCAGTTGTATTGATAGCGGTCTTTTGGTGTCAGCTAGTCAACGGCTGATTTTTTGTAATAAAAATTAGTTAATTAACCGTTAAATAGCTTAAATCTTTTGATGAATATCTAAACCTTGTCAATAGGCTGGGTGTTATTCTCGCAAGGCACCAGGCAGCTATGCTGGAGGCACTTACAGCAGATTTAAACTTCTCTTCTTAGCCTATGCCAACGTGAGGTACAGAAATACCCCACCCGCGCTATCGCGCATTTTCAAAAATAAATGGTATTACTATCTCAACTTTGAACATTTGCTGCAAATGTTATTCCATGTATAAGAAAG
>NZ_JAVRBS010000014.1:24212-206381 GCF_034531155.1 Nostoc sp. ChiVER01
GCTTAAGTATTTGCAAGAAATGTATAATCATTTGCTGCAATTACTTTAACCTTTGTAACAAATGTTATTCCATATATAAGAAAGGCTTAAGTATTTGCAAGAAATGTATAATCATTTGCTGCAATTACTTTAACCTTTGCAGCAAATGTTATTCCATATATAAGAAAGGCTTAAGCAATTGCAACAATCATTGTAGTGAATTTATAGATATAGCTGTTGCTAAAAAATCGCCGACTAAATAAAGGGAACCACATACAACGATTAAATCGTCTGTGGTTGAGGTTGCGGCTTCTAGTGCTGTGAATAAATCTGGATGGATTTGGCGATCGCTTAATTCGGCACAAATATTATAAGCTAGGTTTGCTAAGTAGTCTAAATCAGCAGAAGTTCTACCTGGCCAAGATTCTGTTGGTATTGGTACTAAAAAAAGGCGATCGCCTGGGCGCAGTAGGGCAGTAAAAATATCAGCATGATCCTTATCGGAAAACATTCCCATAACCCAATTGACTGGCTTGGGGTTAATTGCGTCTAAGCTATCGACATACTGGCGAAGAACTTCGGCGGCGGCGGTATTATGAGCGCCATCAAGTAATAATTTATGGTTTTTCCAAGTAACCCATTGCATCCGCCCTGGCCATTTAGTTTTTGCCATACCGTTAGTTATGGCTTCTTGAGAAATCTGCCAACCTTGTTGTTGGAGAATTTCTAAAGCTGCTATTGCCAAAGCTGAATTTGCTAATTGAATTTGTCCCGCTAATGGCAAAGGGTATTGAATTAACTTTGAATTTTGAATATTTTGATATTCTGCCCATCCTGTAGCGATTTGACGGGCGGGTTGAGGCGTAAAAATCGGGCATTGTAATTCTAAAGCACGCGATCGCACAACTTTCTCTGCCTCTGGTGGCAATGCTCCAACCACAACGGAGCATCCAGGTTTGAGGATACCAGCTTTTTCTCTAGCAATGTCAGCAACGGTAGGGCCGAGTTGCTGCCAGTGTTCCCGACTGATGGAAGTAATGATCGTAACGAGGGGTTCTAGACAAACATTGGTAGCATCCAAGCGCCCTCCTAGTCCGACTTCTACCACAGCCACATCAACTTGCTGCTGGGCAAAATATAACCAAGCAGCCGCCGTAATTACTTCAAACTGAGTTGCCGATTCATCTTCAGGGCGAATAACCCCTTGGACTTGTTGGAATAATTGACTCAATTCTTCAGAAGAAATTGGCTGTTCATTCAGACAAATACGTTCCGTCCAATCGACTAAATGGGGGGAAGTGTAACGTCCTGTACGATAACCAGCCTCAGTAAGTACCGAGGAAAGATAGGCACAGACTGAACCTTTACCATTAGTGCCAGCAACATGAATTACCGGGACTTGCTGATGAGGATTACCAAGATTTCCTAAAAGGTTGAGGATGCGATCGAGTCCCAGATGGACACCAAAGCGTTGCAGGGGTTGTATTACAGAGTCGATATCCAAGGAACGGGGGAGTGGGGAGAAATCAATTTAAAATTCAAAATTCAAAATTCAAAATTGAATAAAAAGACTGGGGAAGATATAGCTTTATCTTCTCGCAGGGTAAGACACAAGGGCACAGGAACAAGGGGCACTACTAAACCCAATGCCTAATGCGCCCCATGCTCGATTAATGAATTTAAGCTTCTCTATCCAAAAAGCCTTGAATTTGTCTTAAAGCCGCAGCGCCAATATTAAATACTGCCCAGCTAGCAGCAATGACAACTGGTGCTAAAACGATCGCTATACGGTAATCGATATCCATATCTAGAACCCCTCTCTTAAGTAGAAATTAAAGTTTTGTCAACTGCTCTCATTTTTATTTTTAGCTGAAGTGGGCAACTTTTCCAAGTAGATATGTAAAGAATGTTTAAATTATTGGGTATTGGGCATCGCTGAAGAATCAATAGTTCTTCTTCCTCTGCCTCCCCTGCTCCCCCTGCTCCCTCTGCTCCCCACTCCCCACTCCCTAAGCCTTACTAAACCCGATATCAGTCCCCTTACCAGCATGAACTAAAGCTAACTTTTGGTAACGTTTAGCGTGTTCAATCTGTTCTGCGGCTTCAGCCTCTGTTACTTGGCGTAGTATTTTGCCAGGAATACCGACAACTAAGGACAAAGGCGGTACATTTTTAGTTACCACTGCACCAGCACCGATAATGCTACCAGCACCCACTCTTACCCCGTCCAAAATCACTGCGCCTATGCCAATCAAACTTCCACGCTCAATATAAGCGGAATGTATCACAGCGCGATGTCCTACAGTGACATGATCTTCTAAAATTGTGGGAAAACCAGGATCGCAATGTAAAATTGCACCATCCTGAATATTTGTGCATTCGCCAATTTCAATGCGTTCCACATCTCCCCTAACCACTGCGCTATACCAAATGCTTACCCCTGCTGCTATATTTACCGAACCCATAACAACAGCGTTGGCTGCGATAAAGGCAGCTTGAGAAAAATCAGGAGATGTCCAGTAAGAAGCGGTAGACACGATAGAATATGAATATGGTACCCAGGAACACTGGAGAAACTCCAACCTTTGAGGCTGGTTGCACAACTAGGATATCACAGCGTCAAGCCTCTACACTGAGGAAAACACTAGTGAGCATTGTTGCTGCCGCAACTCCGTGTCTGTGCAGCAGTGACCAAATAACCCAAAGTGATGGAGCCAAAGTGTATATACAATACACTAGCGCTGGTGAAGACAAAATTATGTTTCTACGCACTTCATGATGAATCCAGGCTTGCAGTACCCGATGTTTGGGCCTGAAATACAGTGTCCCCATTGTCGCCAGACTATTCCGGCGCTGACATTAACAGATACCTATTTATGTACGCGTCATGGCGCGTTTGAAGCTAATCCTAAAAATGGAGAGTTAATCCATTTGCAATCGGGGCGTCATTGGCGGAGGTGGAATAATGAATGGTATAGACAGCATACTCATCCCGATGGTATTCGCTTTGAAATTCACGAAGCATTAGATAAGCTTTATACCCAAGGCTTTCGAGCAACAAGAGTAATTATTGCTCGGCGCTATCAGGAATTGATGAGTGGCTATTTGGAACGCAGCACGCCTTGGCGTTCTGGACAACCAGAAGCTACTGCTGCGCGTTTATACGGTTTACCTGTGGAGTTTAGCCCCGATACCTCAGATGATCCCTGTTGGGAAGTAATTAATTTTGACTTGGAAAAAGAACCTGGCGTCCCTGTACGCTACCCTTATTTCAGGTTGTTTGAGTAATGGTCATTAGTCATTTGTCATTAGTAAATAACAAAGGACAAGTGACTAATGACTAAGGACTAAGGACTAATTATGCACCACGCTTCTATTCGGACTGCGAATATTCATCGAGCGATCGCCTTCTACGAATACTTAGGGTTTACAATCTCAGAACGCTTTACTACAGGCTACACCCTAGCTTGTTGGATGGAAGGATTGGGCGGCAGAATTGAACTGATCCAAATTCCCGAACCAAAACCAGCCCCAGATGCCTTTGCTGACGAGCATTATGTGGGGTATTATCATCTCTCGTTCGATTTAACTGAAATTACACCAGATTTACCTAGCTGGTTGACAAATTTACAAGAGCGTGTATTTCTGGCGGCTGAGAGTCAAACTGAAGAATTACAACCGTTGAAAGTACTTTTAGAACCGACACAACAGCAAATAGGCGATCGCATTTACGAAGTGGCTTTCATCGCCGATACCGATGGCTTACCTTTGGAATTTATTCGGGTTTTAGCAAAACTCCCATAATTTAGCTTTTTTATCACCTTTATTGCTAATATATTGTTTTTCTGTATTGTTACTGAGGCTACAGATTTTTTGGACAGATTAAACTAACGTCACTTTCCAAAATAATTATGTAATTTAATTTACATAATCTGCTAAATACATGTATGGATTTTCCAGATTTTATAAATATCCTTTGCCATTATTATTTTTAAGCTTATGGCTAGTAGCGGTTTTTTTGTTAAGCAATAAACCTGCTCATAGCCAACATGCAGCCATATCTAACAAAGAAAAATATCAATCAACCTTGCTAGTAAAAAGAATAATGCCCTCAACACTGACACAAAATGTCCGTAAGACAGTGCTGGAAAATGGTCTAACTGTCCTGACAAAGGAAGTGCATACTGCGCCAGTAGTGACGGTGCAGGTGTGGTACAAGGTTGGCTCACGCAACGAAGAACCGGGCGTAAATGGCATTGCCCACCAGTTGGAACACATGATGTTTAAAGGTACTCTAAACCGTCCAATTCAATTTGGCCGTTTGTTTAGTGCTTTAGGTAGTGATTCCAATGCTTTCACCAGCTACGATCAAACTGCATATTACGGTACTGTGGAACGAAATAAGCTAAAAGCGCTCTTAGTGCTGGAGGCAGACAGGATGCAAAATTCCCAGATTGAGCCAGAACAACTGGCGAATGAGAAGCGGGTAGTAATTTCCGAGTTGCAGGGTTACGAAAATAGCCCCGAATATCGCCTCAACCGTGCCGTTATGAAGGCGGTATTTCCCAATCATGCTTATGGATTGCCTGTAGGTGGTACCAAAGCTGATGTCGAGAAATTTGAGGTTGAGCAAGTAGAGAAATATTACCGCAATTTTTACAGTCCCGATAATGCCGTCTTAGTAATTGTTGGAGATTTTCAAACTGCAAATACCCTGGAAACAATTAAAGAGGTGTTTGGCAAAGTATCCAGGAGGCAGAGGGCAGAAGGCAGAAGGCAGGAGGCAGGAGTTATTTCTTCCTCATCTCTCTCATCGCCGATAATATTGCGAGAAGCGGGAGCAGGGCGGCTGTTACAAGTTGTGTATCCGCTACCGGATGCAAATCAACCGGATGTGCCTGCGCTGGATGTAATGGATTACATCTTGACAGAGGGACGAAATTCTAGACTTTATCAGGCATTGGTGGAATCAGGTTTAGCTAGTGAGGTTACAGCCTCCGTTAACAGTTTGCGAGAATCTGGCTGGTATGAGGTGTTGGTGACGGCTGGTTCTAAACAAGATTTGAAAAAAATTGACTCAGTGTTCAGTAGTGCGATCGCTAATGTAGCAGAAAAAGGCGTGACTTTTGAAGAAGTAGAACGAGCCAAAACCCAATTAACAGCAGATGTAATTTTGAGTAATCGTGATATCACCTCTCAAGCAATGCGCTTGGGCACTGATGAGACAACAGTTGGTGATTATCGCTACACAGACCGCTATTTAGCTGCTGTCCGTCTGGTGAAGCCGACGGATATTGTCGCTGTAATTAACAAATACCTGACAAAAGAAGCCAGGACAGTAGGCTTTTTTGAACCAACTCAGAAGCTGGTAACAGGAGTTGGTGATAAACCAGACTCAGCCCAAACTACAGAGAATTTTTCTCCTGGCGCACCTGTGCTTCCTTCTGAGGTGATGAAGTACTTACCGCCTGTGGATTTGGCTACAGATGCAATCGCCCAAGTGTTACCACAGGAATTTAAATTTACTAACGGTTTGCGGTTATTACTGTTACCCGATCATAGTACTCCCACCGTTACCTTGAGCGGTCACATTCAAGCTGGGGCGGAATTTGATCCAGACGATAAAGCTGGACTGGCTGCTTTTGTAGCAGATAATTTGTTAAATGGCACAAAGAGCAAGGATGACTTAACTATTGCCAAACTCTTGGCAGAACGAGGAGCGAGTTTAGACTTTCACTCCTACCGCGAAGGTGTGCATATCGAAGGTGATAGTTTAGCACAGGATTTGCCGATACTCATTGAGATATTGGCAGATGTTGTTAAAAATAGTACCTTTCCAGCCAAAGAGTTGGAATTACATCGCCAACAAACTATAACTGACTTGCAACAGGAATTAGATGAGCCATCAGAAGTAGCCAGAAGAGTATTTGTTCAGTCAATTTACCCGAAAAAACATCCCTTACATACTTTTCCCACAGAGGAGAGTTTACAGCAGATTCAGCGCCAGGATGTGATTGATTTCAAAGCTAAACATTATCGCCCAGACACGACAGTGTTGGCGCTGGTGGGAGATTTTGATCTAGACAAAGTGCGATCGCTGATTAAAAATGAGTTTGGTAACTGGGAAGTTAGGGGGCAAGCACCGACATTAAAATATCCTCCGGTGTTAATGCCGCAGAAAATAATCAGTGTCAACCCAGTTTTACCAGGTAAAGCCCAAGCTGTGACATATATGGGTTATACAGGTATTAACCGTTACGATCCTCGGTTTCACGCAGCCTTAGTATTGAACCAGATTTTGGGAGGCGATACCTTATCTAGTAGACTAGGTGCAGAAGTGCGCGATCGCCAAGGTTTGAGCTATGGAATTTATAGCTCCTTCCAAGCCGGGAAGAATGCAGGCACATTTTTGATAGAAATGCAAACTAGTCCTGAAGATAGCAGAAAAGCGATCGCTAGCACCCGGCAAATACTACAACAAATTCATCAACAAGGCGTTACGGCACTGGAAGTAGAAACAGCTAAACGCACTCTCATCAGTAACTACAACGTTTTGCTAGCAAACCCAGAGGAATTAACAGATAGAATTCTGATGAATGAGGTGTATGGACTAGATAAAGGAGAATTGCACGCCTTCACTGACAAAATCCATAAAGTCAGCCTTACCCAAGTTAATCAAGCGGCTCGTGAGTTACTCCACCCAGATCAAATCGTAGTAGTTACTGCTGGGCCATCTGTGTTAGCAGAAAAAAGCGTTAGGTAGTACAATATCTAAGCTATATCTAAGCTATTGAGGGTTTATAGTAAGCACTTTAGTGCTTAAAAACAAGGACTTTAGTCCTTACTACAAACTTCTTTACCCATCAATTTAAACTTGACCAGTAGTAAAGATAGGCATTAGGCATGGATAATATAAAGAATGGGTAAAGTGGTTTGCCCCCTACCTATTAATAGCATTGCCTTTTGATAACTACTGATGAAAATTTACAACCATTTATGTCAAATTATAATTGCATCTCTTACTTTCCCTATTAGTGCTTGGCTGCAAATATTACGGCGGAACTACGTGATATTAACGTTGTTTCTCAGCTTAAATTTCATCGCTACTACTCCAGCAATGGCGGCAAATTTGTCTGGGGATTTACTCAAGCAACCAGCCACAGAAATTACAGTTAGCTTGGGTAATTCAGCCAACGAACTCAAGTTTGAGCCAAATCATTTGGAATTCGAGGCTGGCAAACGCTATCAACTACGGCTTACCAATCCCAGTCAACTGAAGCACTATTTTACTGCTAAAGATTTTGCCGATGGCATCTGGACACAAAAAGTCCAAGCAGGCAAAGTAGAAATCAAAGGAGCCATTCACGAACTCGAACTTAAGCCGGGTGCTGAGGCAGAATGGGTATTTGTGCCCCTGAAATCTGGCACTTATAGCTTACGTTGTCCAATACCGGGACATACCGAAGCAGGTATGACTGGAGAAATTGCCATCAAGAATTAAAAATTATCCGACTCAGTATTTGACAGCGATCTAATGTTTCAATTAAAGAAAATTTATCTCAGCCCTATAGTGTGCAGGGAAAATAATTTATGGCAATTTTGATTCAATCTCAACATATTAGGAGTAGCCGAACGTGTTATTATATATACGTTAACGGCTAAATTGGAAGAATCCCTATCAGGGATTAAAATAATTTAAATTATAGATATTATTTCTCAATTAATCTAGAGAAAGCATTGATACCTCAGCGTCAGAGCCACCAGTAATTATTAATTTCCCATGAACATTTTCAGTAACTTACTTTCCCAAGCGACTCAGCCTGCACCAGCGAAAAAGCAACGTCGAGGAATTGAAATTAAATCGCCGCGTGAAATTGAAATCATGCGGCAATCAGCGAAAATTGTGGCAACTGTCCTAAAAGAAATTTCTGAGCTAGTAAAGCCAGGAATGACCACGGCTGATTTAGATGCTTATGCAGAAAAACGCATCCGCGAAATGGGTGCAACACCTAGTTTCAAAGGATATCACGGTTTTCCAGGTTCTATTTGCTCCAGCATTAACAATGAAGCAGTGCATGGAATTCCTAGTCCCAAGAAAGTAATTCGGGTGGGGGATGTATTAAAGGTAGATACAGGCGCTTATTATCAAGGCTTTCATGGTGATTCTTGCATTTCAATTGCTGTCGGTGAAGTGACCCAAGAAGCTGCTAAATTAATTCGCGTAGCAGAAGAAGCTTTATATAAGGGTATTGAGCAAGTTAAGGCTGGTGTATACCTGCTTGACTTAGCTGGAGCAATTGAAGATCATGTGAAATCTAACGGCTTTAGTATAGTCGAAGAATTTACTGGACACGGTGTCGGTCGTAACTTGCATGAAGAACCTTCAGTATTCAACTACCGTACCCGCGAGATGCCAAATGTTAAACTCCGTGCGGGGATGACGCTGGCAATTGAGCCAATTTTAAATGCGGGTTCTAGACACACCCGGACATTATCTGACCGTTGGACAGCAGTAACTGTGGATAATTCTTTGTCGGCTCAGTTTGAGCATACAGTTTTGGTGACAGAGACTGGTTATGAGATTTTGACTGACCGTTCTAAGGTTTAATTGTTAGTTGTTATTATCTGTTGTTAAGAGAGGTGAAGCTTCAAAAGAAAGCGATTTGCCTCTTAATTTTTTACAAAAATCGAAGGGAAAAGTGTCATTCCTATACTAAAACTCCACATTGCCAAAACTTTCGTTTGTGGCCGACTTAGATGTGGTAGCTTTTGGCTAATGATCGCAATCTAACGTTTAAATACAAATCTTTGCTCATGACCCGCTTTGTGTCACGACGATTTATATCAACATCTGATTCTTCAAAATTCCTACCGAACTAATAATGAATGAGGCGAATTTTGTACAAATAAATTAGCTTCTATTGCTAGTTTTTGGGCTGACTCTAAGTTTGCTAAGGCTTTTTTTTCAATTAACACTTTTTGACTTATAGATTTATAGTTAATTCGATAGTAAGCCAATTTCCTCTTTGCTCGCTCAGAAACTGATGTTTCATTAGGAATACTATCTAATAAGATTATTGCCTGATACCATTTGTTTTGTGCTTCTTGCCAGACTTGTAAAGGATGGGGCGGATTTTGAGCCAGAGAAGCAGCCTCCATACCAAGTTTTTGAGCAGATTTAAACTTTGCGATTGCAGCACTCTCTTCTTGAGCTAAACTTAGACTCATCTGCTGTAATTGTAGACTTTGCTCTTTAATTTTCCAACCACCAAAACCCAAGATTAGTAAACTTGAGGCTATGAACAAAGTTGAACGTACTATTTTTTGGATCGAAAACTTTGTTACTATTTCTACATGCTGGCTAATAATTGGTTCTTTACTACTTCCTTGTTCAATCCTTTTTAGGGTTTGTTCTGCCTGTTCTCTTAAAGTATCACCCTGAATAAATAAAGCAGTAATTTGTTCTTGGAAATAATCACAATCATTGAGAATATCTGTTAATTCTTAAAATTTGCCATCGCTCGATATAATTAATTCGTGGTCATCATCTAACCACTCTAAGGTGAAACCAGATTTTCCACAGAAAGCAGACACACCTAATAGAATATTTAATAAACTACGGCTATTTTTAATAGTATCAAAAACATAATTTAATTTCTGTTGCAGTTCTAATAATTCATTTTGATAATTGCTAATTTTTTGAATTTGACGCTCTAAAATATTAATATTTTCAAAAATTAAGTTATTTTGTAAATTTTCAGCAATAATCTGAAACTTGGTGCGTATGCTTAGATGATTAATATCAGAATTGAGTTGATTTACAAACAGAATATCACTGAGAATATCAGTAGCTATTGCTTGCAAAAAATAACCCCATTCAATCCAATCATCAATTTTTGATTGTAATTCAGTTAATGAAATTTGAGTTTTTAAGTGGCCAAATTTTTCTGCGATCGCAGGATCTACTAATTCCATATTAGGTATAAATAAAGTAGCTACAGTACCTATCCGAGGAAGTGTAGCGATCGCAGAATTTTTGATATTCTCAAATTTCAATTCCTGAGCAATTAATTTCTTAATATTTCGTAGTTGTTCCTGAGCATTATTGATCAGGATAATTTGCTCCATGATTTGATTAGAATCGCCAATAGTCAGTTTTAGGCTCTGAATCAGTGTTGGTAATTCACTAACAAGTTTTTCTAGGTTAGCCATAAATACCCCTTAGGGATTTGTCGAAAGTTTATGCGAAACAATTAAAATGGCTTGAAAAAGACGAAAGGGAGTAGGGACAATACGGTTCGGTTAACAAAGTTATTTGTTGAGGCGAGCAGGGCAAGAGAAATTGCTGAATAATAACTCTCTTTCCTCCCCTGCTCCTCCTGCCTCTTCCTTAGGTGGCAAATCTCAGCAGCTATAAAATGTATAGTTCCCGCAAATGCTGGTAAAGTAACAACTTAAGTTTAAAAATCCCAGAGAAAGCCAAAATTACCCATTCACTAACTTATGAATGAAGTTGATTTAGCATTTACCCCAGCGCTAGAGTTGGCGCAATTAATCCGTCGCCGGGAAGTATCACCGTTAGAGTTAGTGGAAATATATTTAGAACGGATTGGGCGGTTGAATCCCCAATTAGGAAGCTATTTTACGGTGACGGCAGAATTAGCGATCGCAGATGCCAAAGCCAAAACAGAATTATTGACAACTACCTCAGAACTACCGCCATTTTTTGGTGTACCGATTTCCATTAAAGACCTCAATGCTGTAGCAGGTGTTACCTGTACTTATGGAAATCCCGCATTGCTGAACAATATCCCTGATTATGATGATTGGGTTGTGACGCGGATTAAGCAAGCTGGGTTTACTATTCTCGGTAAAACAGCCACTTCCGAATTAGGTTCGTTTCCATACAGCGAGCCTATGGGTTTTCCCCCAGCCAGAAATCCGTGGAATTTAGAATACACTCCTGGCGGTTCCAGTGGTGGGGCGGCGGCGGCGGTAGCAGGGGGATTGTGTGCGATCGCTCAAGGTTCAGATGGCGGTGGCTCAATTCGAGGGCCTGCGGCTTGTTGTGGTTTGGTGGGAATTAAGCCATCCAGGGGCAGGGTAAGTAAAGCACCCGTAGGTGAACGCCTCGCTGGCATTGCCGTCAACGGCCCGATCGCCCGGACTGTGGCTGATGCTGCTGCGCTTTTGGATACTATATCTGGCTATACAACAGGCGATCCTTACTGGTTGCCAGATCCTGAACCATCATTTCTCGCCGCTACTGGGACAAAACTTGGTGCTTTGCGAATTGCCTTTGACACTAGTATTTCTCCTTTGGGAGAAGCTGATGCTAACTGTCAGCAAGGTGTCCGGCAAACAGTTGAGTTATTAGAACAACTCGGCCACCACGTTGAACAGAAATCTCCAGATTTTAGTGGTTTAGTTGAACCATTTCAAATCGTCTGGCAAGCTGGGGTAGCTGCATCAGGACTTCCTGTTGAAGCCTTGCAGCCAGTGAATCGCTGGTTATTTACACGCACAGGTTCTGTTGCTGAGTACCTCAAAGCAGTTTCTCAAATGCAGGTAGTGGCACGGCAAATTGTGGCGTTTTTTGATAGTGTGGATGTGCTGGTATTGCCAGTTTATTTACATTCACCTATCCGCGTTGGGGAATGGGCTTCTCTGAGTCCAGAAGAGACATTCCAAAATATTATTGAGTGGGTTGCCCCTTGTCCGCCTGCGAATGCAACTGGACAACCTGCGATCGCAATTCCTGTAGGTTTTGATAGTAATGGTTTGCCCATGAGTGTGCAGCTAATTGGTAAACCTGCTGCTGAAGCTACACTGATCAGCCTAGCAGCACAATTAGAAGCAGCTAACCCTTGGATTCATCATCGTCCAGCCTTTGCAATATAGGGTTGATCATGCAGGCATCCCTAGAACAACTTTCACAAATAATTGTGTTTACAGGTTTAAAAACACCAGAAAAGATAAGTTTGCAACCTCATACTCAGGTGCAACTGTATCGCAAAGGTGAGATTATTCTGCATGAGGGCGACGTATTACCAGCAAAACTCTATGCTGTTGTAAGTGGATCAATTCAAGTTACCAAAACAGCAACAACAGGTAAAGAAACGATTCTCCGTGCCTTAGCTGCTGGGGAAATTTTTGCGGCTCCTGCTTTGTTGGGAAATGGAATTTCTCCGGCAACTGTGACTGCTGAATCTGATTGTGAAATACTCACTGTAGAGCGAGATGCTTTATTAAAAGCTATTGGGCAAAATCCTGAAATTGCATTACGAATGCTGATGGTTTTTAACAGTCGAATTCAGCAATTACATGAAACAGTCCACGGCTTAGTTTCTGAAAGAGCTATTGTTCGACTTGCAAGATTAATTCAATATTTTGCTGCTGAATCTGGAACTGAATCAACTTCACAAGGCGAGTGCTTAAAAGTCAAATTATCTTATTATCGCATGGCTCGAAGTAGTGGCATTACTTACGAAGAATGCGTGCGATTAATTAAAAGTCTTAAACCAGTAATTGCCTATAGTCGGGGAGGGACGATTACAATACTTGATGCGGATAAATTGGATGCGATCGCATCTGGAAATATAGATTAGAGCATCTGACGAATACAATTCGCGCTTACACAGAGAAAACCTGCGGGGGCAGGTTTCACAAGGTTAATTTTCCGTAAAGAGTTCTCAGACTGCTACAGCTGCTCTATCTTCATCGCGTGCAGCGACAACTAAAACTAAACATAGAGCCGCGATCGCTTTTTGCCATTCTTGCCAAACTTGCGCGTCTTTGACACCTTCAAACATCCCTATCAAACGTGCATTAGCAGGCATAAAGACAAAAACACCAGTTTGAAGTGTAATATCTTCTCCAGACAAAGTAAGTAAACCTCTACCTTCGATTACGTTGATAGTGGCATTACGAGTAGAGGTATGCTCCGAAATATCAGTGTTACCTGCTAGACAAAATAGAGTGTATTGACAAGCGTTATCTTTTAGCAGTACTTTGCTGAGAACTCCCGCGCTAGGGTATTCAATTTTTTCTCGTAGTTGGGTAATAAAACATGAGCTATTTGTGATTGAATTTGTCATAGTATTTTTAGATTATTAACCATAAACAAAGATTGAAAATCATTCAAAAATCATCGGTATTTATCAAGTGATATAGCAGTCCTAAATCATTCGTGAAAATTATATCTCTCTTTATTTCTTTCCTTCCTTTGCGTCCTTCTCTGACGAGACGCTGCGCGAATGCGTCCTTGGCGGTTCGTTTCCTAATCTATATTTTTCACAACCCAAATAGGATTGCTATAGTTTTGGCAATAAATTATCCTACAAGGCAACAGCACACAAAATGATGTAGCCTAATTCGTGTTGGTATTTATGAAAAACTTGGTGAATTTCTAAAACCCGTTTGCGAATATTTCTCAGCGCCAATATATTCCACAAAATCCGAATTGTGTTAAAAATACCTTCATCTTGAAACATCCGCCTTAAATTCAATAAATTCATTGAGCCAGTTTGGCATTTCTCTACTTGCAATCCTGCTGTTCCAAAAGCCGTAATTCAGTTGGATTCGGAAAGGGGTGTAGAATTAACTCGAATTACTCGTGCTAAGTCAGCATGAATTTGTTCTTCTTTGTCAGTGGCTAACAGTTCATGGGAGAGAAATTTACCTCCCGGTTTGAGCCGATTATGAATTTCAGCTAAAATCTTGGCTTTTCCCAATGGGGATTGCATTGTGAGAATGGCTTCTGCCAATACATAATCAAACTTTCCTAAGATTGCCTCTAGGTTGAAAATATTACCTTCAATTATTTCGACTTGATTTTCTAACCCAGCAGCGCAGATATTAGCACGCGCACAAGCTACACTATCAGGATTTTTTTCAACGCCTACTACTTTGACATGGTAGCTTTTTGCTAAAGCGATCGCACTATATCCAAAGCTAGAACCTAGCTCTAAAACTGTTTCTCCAGGCTGAAAGTTTGCCCACTGAAATAATTTCTCCGTGGCTATTCGTCCACCAGGACGCAGATATTTTTTACCTGCTGCTGCTAAAATTTCATGTCCGGTAGCTGTTTGGAAATTGAGGATAGTGTTGGTCATGTCTGTGACCCTCTGAACTTGTCTTATCCTCAATTTCCCAGCAATTTACGATATTGTCTCTGAGGTAGCTCATAGAGACAGTATTACTTTGCTTTCCACTCGTGGTCAAGGATAGCGTAAATAAAATTGTCGTACCACTTGCCTTTAATTAATTCTTTTTTTCTCAGATGACCCTCACGACGCATACCAATTTTTTCTAATACCTTTACAGAAGCAACATTCTGTGCAACACAACAAGACCAGATACGATGCATTCTCAGTTTTTCAAAGCCGAATTTTAAAATGGCTTGTGCTGCTTCTGTTGCATAACCTTGTCCCCAATACTGAGTGTTTAATTCATAACCGATATTTGCTTCCCGCATTTCCGGGTCGTTTACACGGATACCACAATTACCAATAAGCTGATTTTCTGCTTTGAGGATAATAGCTAACTGAAACTTTGTTCTAGGTTGCTCTTTTTGCTGATCAATAAACATCTGGACAAATTCACAAACATCCTTTTGTGTGCGATGCGTCCAATAGCTGTAACGCAAGTACAAAGGATCGGATTGATAGGTAAAAACCGCCTGCCAGTCTGCCTCTACAAAATCACGCATTAGCAAGCGGTGGGTTTCTAAGATCATGTTTTTTCTCTATACGCAACTTAGCGATCGCTTCTGGTAGAATACTTAGTTAAAATAAAATTGGTTTGTACAGGCGATAAACCTGCTATTTTTTTATATTTAATTAATTTAATTGTCAAAAATGTCTTTTACTTATAACCGCACAGTTCGTTTTCAAGACACTGATGCTGCTGGGGTAGTTTATTTTGCTAATGTTTTGAGCATTTGTCATGAAGCTTATGAAGAATCTCTCGAAGCATCAAGTATTAATCTCAAAGATTTTTTTACTAATCCATCTGTAGCTTTCCCTATTGTTCATGCTAGTGTCGATTTTTTGCGCCCTATGTTTGGCGGGGACAAGTTATTGATTAGCTTAATTCCCCAAAAAATAGGTGGTGATAAGTTTGAAATTACTTACGAAATTACAGTGGCTGAGGTGATAGTTGCTAAGGCTATTACTAGGCATGTTTGTATTGATGCAAGTAGTAGAAGTAAGCAGCAATTACCTGATGAGGTTATTCAGTGGTTGGAAACAAACCACAGAGATGCAGAGAAGCCAGTGCGTTGGTGAGGCAGTCCGGTCTTGGGGGTTTCCCCCAGAAGGAACTGCCGAAAGGGTTCCCCGACTTGAAGCAACTGGCGCGGCGCAGAGAGAAGAAAGTCGAGAGAGGTTATGTAATGGAATTTTGCAGGAATTCTCTGGCTATTTGCTGTAATTGTTGGCGGTTAATTTTACCTTGGGAGTTGCGAGGTAGGTTTTGCTGAGAAATCCAATATTTTGGAATTTTAAATTTGCTGAGTTTGTCTTTGAGTAGGGTTTGGATTTTTAAAGCAGAGGTATTTGGTTTTTTGGGAATGTAAATTGCTGTTAGAGCTTGTCCCCAATGTTTATCTGGGATGCCGATTACACAAATATCGGCAACTAATTGAGTTGCTTGTATAGCTGATTCAATCTCTGCTGGGTAAATATTTTCTCCACCTGTAATAATTTTGTCGCTGTTACGCCCAACAATATTTAAATGACCTTGCTCGTCTAAAAAGCCTAAATCATCTACTTGAAAATCAGCTTGATTTTCTCTGGTTGTAGGATAGTACCCAAAGGCTAAAGATTGAGCCTGAATGGTGATATTTCCGATTTGATTGTAATCTAAAATCTTGCCTTGCTGATTGCGAATAGTTACTTTTGCATGGGGAAGAATTTGACCACTACTAATTTTACCGTTGAGAAAATCATCTGGTTTGAGGGTAGCAATTTGAGAGGCTGTTTCTGTCATGCCATAAGTAGGCGCTAACCGAATGCGATGAAATCTAGCTTTTTCTAGTAGTTCGTTCCATGCTGGCGCACCTCCCAGAAGTACAGTATTAAATTGGGTTAGCCATTGAGTTAATTCGGGATTTTGCAAGATTCTTTGTAACTGCGTTGGGACTAAAGATATTAAAAAATCTGAATGTTTAATATTGAATATTTGACCTGTTTCTACTGCTTTGAATGGCAGAATAGCCAGTTGACCTCCGGTGGTGAAAGAGCGCATAAATTGCATTAAACCGCTAACGTGGTAAAGCGGTAATACACAAAATGAATTGACTTGTTTTAGTTGAAAGTATTCTGTAAATCCTTGTACAGATGCGATGAGAGTTTCCCAATTATGAATGGCAAATTTAATCTGTCCCGATGAACCACCTGTGGGAATTAGGATGAATGGGGAGTGGTGGGATGACGGGGATATGATAGTAATTTCTTTGCAATTCCGATTTTCTATTCCCCATTCCCTATTCCCTATTCCCCACTCCCTATTCTCCATTCCCCAAATAATATCTGGTTTTACTAAATCAAAGACTTGCTGCCATTCTTGTGTTCCCCAGTCGGGATTACAAAGAAAAATTGGACAATTAGCTGCACAAGCGGCAATGAAACTTGCTAGAAATCTTAATGGTTCGCGTTCGGCTAAGATAATTTTTGGTGGTATTTCACACGCTGATAATTGTGTTAGTTCTAAATATAATTCTTGAGCTATTTGATTAAATTGATGGCTGTTATAACCGATAAGCCAATCATTTTCAGCTAGGTTATTAAGACAGTTTAAAGGTCGTTCCATAGACTTTGAAGCCAGGTATCTTTTTGTTCAAAAAAATGGTCGATGCCAAAACCAACTGCCCTATTGTTTCGGGATAATTCTGCCGCTAGCTGGAGTGCTGCAAGTCTACCGATCGCAGTTTCAAATACTGACGAAAATACAGTATCAATTTTATGCTGGTAACAAAACTTTCTCAGACGAGATGGCGATCCAACTATCCCAGGCTTAATCACAAAAATCCCTCGCCAACCTTGTTGATGACAGGCGGCGAGTTGCCTAAGTGTGGCGACAGATTCATCTATAGCGATCGCAGTTTCATAACTTAGACTCAATTTCAACATCTGCTGAAATTGCTCAACGGGTAACGGTTGTTCGATAAATTCAATTTCTACGGGTAGTTCTGCATTCGCCTTAAAATTGTCGCAAGTTTGCAGCCATAAGTTAGCCTCTTCATAGCTGAGTCCACCGTTAGCATCTAATCGCAGTCTGGTAAAGACTGGTAAGGTGTGTATGAGTGACTCAAAAATTTCTAGTTCATCAGCGATCGCATACACACCAATTTTCCACTTAAATGTGTGATATCCCTGCTGCCATAGAGTTTTCCATTGATTTAAAGCCGCTTTCCCAGATGTTAATAAACCGCTATAGCGCAAGGAGTGAAATGCTGAGGATAAATTTAAATTCTTCTCCTCTGCTCCCTTGCTCCTCTGCTCCTCTGCTCCTCTGCTCCCCCACTCCCACCCTGACTCAAAGCCAAATTGACAAGCAGGTAACTCATCTGGGATGGAGAAAATTATTTCGTCTGTGATTTCTTCTGGGAGTTGGCGACAAAAATCTAAGGCTTGTTCTAGGGTTTCGGAACCGAACCAGCTAATAGGGGCGATTTCTCCCCAGCCGATTTTACCTGATTCATCAGTAAGCCGGAGGATAATACCTTCACGAATATCCCAATTACCATGATTGGTAGTAAGCCGCACAAATCTTCGCTGATAAGGACGAAATTCAAATCTGTAGCCATTAGTCATTAGTCATTCTCCCTCTGCTTCAATGCCTAATGTCTAATGTCCAACTAAAGCATAAATCCTAGTCCAAGTAGCAAACAAGCCCAGAAATGCACGGCTACGGCGATGAATTTACAGTTACTAACTTTGTCTGGCTGGTTGTGATTTTCTTGGACATGGCGGCATAATTTGACAGCAAACGGTAAACTTACCCAACTTAATAACGTCCAAGCTGGAGAAATTCCCAATAGCACAAACAGCAAGGTGAGGGGATAAATACTACCAGTAAACCAAACTAGGAGTTGGGCCCCTTTCGCTGTTCCTAGACGGACGATAGGCGATCGCTTGCCTGCGGCTATGTCATCCTTAACTTGGTGAAAGTGTGAGCAAAACAAAATTAAGGTTGTGGCAATCCCGACAATAACTGAGACTGCTAAACTTGTCATTGACCAAGTTTGGGTTTGGCTGTAGTATGCTGCTTCCACTGCCAAGGGGCCAAAGGCAAAAAAGCAAAGAATCTCGCCTAAACCCTGATATCCTAAGCGAAAGGGAGGCCCTTGGTACATATAGCCTAAACCACAGCATAGTAAAATGATGCCAATAACAGTTAGGTCTTGTTGCCAAAGAGCGATCGCTAGTATGCCCAGCAACCCCAAACCTAAACACAAATTTCCTATCCAAAATATTAATGGCTTATTGTCTGTTAAATTAACCAGAGAATGGTGCTTATTTTGATCGATACCTGTTTCGGAATCAAAAACATCATTACTGATATTTTCCCAGGCGAGAATTAAGATTGCCGCAGCTATAAAAGTAGAAAATACTGTACCATTAAAAATTTTAGTTTCGGCAAATGCTACTGCTGTTCCTACCCAAATGGGCATAATGGCAACACTGTACATTGGCGGTTTAATCGCTGCCATCCATAACTTAGTGTTGGGATATAAAATCTGCTTGGTTGTCATTAGTCGTGATTAATTAAATTACCTGAAAATTACTTACACTTGGGATTTTATAATTTAAAGAGACGTACCGCTACGCGGAAGTCAAAAGTCAAAAGTTAAAAGTCAAAAAACTTATGATTTGGCTTTTTGAACTGTTGGGATGGTAGCTTTTTTAGGTTGTGCTGTACTAGATATTTATGGGCTAAAAACAACTGCTACTTTGACTGTGGCTCGTTAACCTTGTGTTGTTAACACTCTACTCTCATGTTCCAGCTTGGGCTGGAACTGGCTTGTCAGAGACTGGGAACACCATAAACAACGCAAATCCTACGCTGGTGAAATGATAACTTAATATGTTACCTGTAGAAATACGACCACGATTAATTACACTTTAGGAAGTTAACTTAAAAAAAATTTACTATAGATCCATGACAGTTTCACCATGTCGTAACAACCTCTTTGTACACAAAGATTTATATCAATTTTTGGTAGCAGTGCAAGAAAAGTGCGTCAAAAGTAATTGCAGGCAAATTGTCAGTATCTCTCAGGAGATCGATTTAGTTGACCCTTTACTTGTATTAGATAAACTAACACAAGCAAATGAAATAAATTTTTACTTTGAGGATAAAGGTAAAGGAGAAGCGATCGCGGCAATTGATGCCGTGGCAAAATTACAAATTGATGGTGTAGATCGTTTTACTCAAGCTGAATATTTTATCAAATCTTGTCTAAAAAATATAATTAATTTTAGTAACGCTAACCAAGGATTTTCTGGGCCTCACTTTTTTTGTTATTTCAGCTTTTTTGATCAAAATGTCCAAGTAGATTATCCTTTTCCATCTGCTACCATTTTTCTTCCCCGTTGGCAAGTAGCTGTGAAAAATCAGCGTTGCATATTAGTAACAAATATAATTATCAATAAAAATGCAAATATTCCAAAGTTATTGGAGAATCTGCAAAATAAAATTCAATTTATCCGATCTTTAGAATACTATTCTACTAATATTGATTTTTTTCCAGCAAAATTATACAAGAAATCTATTACTAATGCTAATGGATTTAAACGTTCAGTAATCTCTGTTTTGGAAAAAATTAAGTCTAGTCATTTAAGCAAGATTGTCCTCGCAGATATATTAGATGTAAAATCAAGCCACAACTTTGACTTAGTTAAATCTTTAATTAATCTTAGAAAAATACATCCTAATTGTTATATTTTTTCTACTAGTAATGGCAAAGGACAAAACTTTATTGGTGCAAGTCCAGAAAGATTAATTAGTATTAATAATCAGCAGTTAATCACGGATGCTTTAGCAGGTTCTGCACCACGAGGTAAAACCCCTGCTGAAGATGCAGCTAATGCCAATCGATTGCTGAATAGTGAAAAAGAAAAACACGAACATTCACTAGTGCTTGATTTCATTACACAACGCCTATGCCAGCTAGGTTTATTACCGCAAATATTAGCACCACGGCTGCGACAATTATCGAATATCCAGCATTTATGGACACCAATAAGTGCTATGGTTCCAGCTAATATACATCCATTAAAAATTGTCGCTCAATTGCATCCGACACCAGCCGTTGCTGGTGCAGCACGAGATATAGCTTGTGCGGAAATTCGGCGTTATGAAAACTTTGAAAGAGGTTTGTATGCTGCGCCTCTGGGTTGGATAGATTCTCAGGGAAACTGCGAGTTTATTGTGGGAATTCGTTCAGCATTAATTGATGGCGATCGCGCGAGATTGTATGCTGGTGCTGGTATCGTTGCTGGTTCTGATCCTGACAAGGAGTTTGCAGAGGTGCAGCTTAAACTTCAGGCGTTATTGAAAGCATTAGTTTAAAGTTAATTACTAATCTTGTATGCCAGCTAAAGATGTTTATTACAATTCTGTTAGAAACGCCCTTGAAAAAGAGAGTTAGCATATTACCAATGATCCATTTATCTTAAGATGGGGTGCAAGAGATTTATATATTGATTTAGGTGCCCAAAAGCTAATAGCAGCAGAAAAAAGCGGACATAAAATAGCAGTAGAAGTTAAAAGCTTTATCGGTGCTTCTCCAGTAACCGATTTAGAAAAGGCTTTGGGACAATATATTTTATACTACGATATTCTCAATCGTTTAGAACCAGACCGCCGTTTGTATCTTGCTATTCGTTAACAAACATACTCAGAATTGTTCCAAGAACCAATTGGTAAGATATTGATAGAAAATCAGCGTCTTTGTTTACTCGTCTTCGATTCAGAACTAGAGGTGATTCTAGAATGGATACCTTAGATAATTATCGCAAAATAATTGAAAAAATATTAGCCGAATATGCCCAATTTCCCTACGCTCATGGAGAATTAGAAAGACAGCTAATTATTGATGAAAATGCAAACCATTATCTGCTACTCACACTTGGCTGGGAAAACAAACAACGGGTACATGGATGCCTTATCCACATTGATATTATCAACGATAAAATTTGGATTCAAAGAGATGGAACCGAAAATGGTATCGCTAATGAACTCGTCAGTGCCAGTATTCCTAAAGATCATATCGTTCTAGCCTTTCAACCTACCGAGGTAAGAAAGTATACTGATTTTGCTGTTACATAAATTTTAAATCTAGCGATCGCGCACTAAACATACTTACCAAACTTGATATAAATCTTTCTGAAGAGGGACGGACTTACTCAAACCTCACGAGAATATGGAAAAAGTGAGTTTGCTTTTAATAACCAATAAAATCTGTAGTCTGGAGTTAATAATACAATGGCCGATCTGACAAATATAGCGACTAAGCTTGCCGATCTAAAGCTTTTTCAGAATGTTCTGTTGGAAAGTGAGCAAAAGTTAATAGAACAGACGGACGACAATACGATTTGCGAGCGGCTCGAAAAAATGATAAGCACCGATCGCGAAAATCTCGGCATCATCGAAGCAGTTGTTTCTAAATACGACAACGCAGCAGAACCTCGCGACATTACTCAACAACATGCCCAGAAGGTAAGCCAAATGATGAGCGGCTCTGAGCTAACTCTGTATGACAAGTACCTACAGCTTGAGTTGCTAAAGCATCAACAGACAATGACTGGGCTGGTTCTACACAAGGTTGCCCAGTCCTTGAACGATGATCTTCAAAATTTGATGGAACCGCTCAACCGAGTTAATTTTGAAAATCGCGCTCACCAAGAGATTCTTAAAGGCGTTCTTTACTTCGTCGGAACGCGAGAGATAGCTGGTAAGGAACCTGATATGGGTCTGTGGGCTAGCATTGAACAGGGAATTGCCGCCCTTAAGGGTGTTGTAAGCAGCGCCGTAAGCTAGTAACAATGAGTGGCAGAGGGCGCGTCATTCATGAAACGTAATAGATTCAGATAATTTATGCTACATTGAAGCATATTTTTCAGAAGAACAAAGCGATCGCCTCAACCTTGAACGCTTTGTAGAGAGGGCATTTTTTGAGGCAGGTAAAGCATTGGCTCAATTGCGCGTTGTCCTTGACGTTGCCGGGGATTAGGAAAAATATTTAGCTTTTAGCAGTTCCTAATCCTTAGTCTCTAATCCCTTGCCATAGAATAAATTGCAAGGCTTAAGCTCGACTTTATCCATTTTTGATTTACTCAGGCAGCGTAAACAGCAATATCCCTCAAACGCTCAAATAAAAGACGAGGGACTTTTATTTGAGTGGTTTCGGAAGATGTGGAAAAAGTGCTGCGAGCAAAAAATCACCTAACTAAAGCCAATGCATCGGAAAAAGTAGGCAAAGCTTTGGAGTACCAAATTGTTTGATTGTGCAAGAAAAATTATACTTGCTCACAACGGAGGTTAAGAATCAACGAAAAATCAGCATTTATCGTTTGATTTATTTTCACAGCTTCAAAGCGATGTCTATGACGAGCTATGCCTAAATTTTTGTCAATAAGCATCGACTAATGCGACTTTTTTTGAGTTTGTTCAGAATTACAGGGTCTTGTTGAGATAATGCGTTTGTCCTGATTTGATACTGAGTAAACTGCTAGACCCCTAATTAGTTGCTGGAATACTTATGTGCTTATATTTTGTTAAATTTTAAAAACAGTATTTCTTCAGCTGTAAATAGTGGGTCACATCAGATTTACACAAAAGATTTTAGGCAAAGAAGCTGCTATCTGCTTCCACGTAAAGCCAGCATCATTCGAGAGGAAGATTTGACCATCACAAGTTCCGAAAGCAGCTATATTCCTGAAAGTGGCAAGGGTTCCTGTGTTGATATTATCTTTTAACCACTCTGGTAGCCCTGGCTCACACTTCTCAAATGTGCCTGGCTCATCAAGTAGACGGCGATAGATGGCTGCTTTGTTACCTGATGGGCCCATAGAAACAGTCATCAAAATTGTCTCACCACATACTGCCACGACTCGTGAGTAGTTAGCATGTATATTTGTGCGATCAAAGCTCCAAGAGTTCCCTCTATCTTGACTAATCGCTAGCCCCTCAGCCGTAGCCGCCAACACCAGATCCCGACGAGCCGGAATGGTTCGTATCTCGTGAACATCTGCATGAAGGTCAATGGTGGGTTGCCATGACTGTCCCTGGTCGTCAGAGCGCAGAATGCCTCCGACATGCACATTTACATAAAGTTCGCCGGATTCACCTACTGCCATCGAACGAACATCTGGAGGTCCTCCCCACGGTGTATACCATTGGGAACGTCCTTCAGCCGCTTCAAAGCAATTGATCCGATTCGTGCTTCCATCATTAGTAATGCGGAGGAGATGAGCTTGCGACGTTCCTACCAGAACCGCACCCTCAATCGGCAGGATGCAGTTCAATCGCAAATCATTTATCATAGTGACTTGATGCCACTTGCCGTTAAGGTCGCGATGCCATATTGAATTGCGATCGGCGATCGCCCACAGTCCATTTTGGCTCAAGGCAAGAGCAGTGATGGAATAACCTTCAAGTTCTACATACTGTTTGGAGTCAATAAACAGCAACCCATCAGATGTTCCTGCTATTACTAGAGGTTTAGGCATCGCCTGCTCGGCATTGGCAAAGTCTGTATTTGTTTGCTTGTGCTCAATCGGCTTCACGATTTGCTGCTCTGTCTTGTTCATAATCTGAATCTACCTTAAGTACTGTCATTATTTGTTAACATCAGTCCTACAGCACTTGTTCTTATGTCAACGAACACTGTCTGATTGACGAGTTTCTTTATTGATGCAAAGCTTTAGATTTGCATAAGTAAGTCGGTGCAATAAAACCAAACTATGTGAAGAAAAGTTAACTAAGCTAAAATTTTCTTCACTCCTGCCTCCTGCCTCCTGCCTTCTCTCAACGATAAATTTTCCCACCCTAGCTATTTAGTCCGTCTAGCTAGAGATACCTAAGTTTCATGTTATTAAGGGCTTTACATGTGTTCATCTTTCTTGAGAAGTAACCTATATAGAGCTTTTGCAGGATTTAAAGCCGTAGTCACATAGGTTAGGACATAAGTATGGGGTGAATGCTAAAGTTAGCAACAGTTATTACCTCCACCAAGAACTGCCCTCTGCCTCCTGCTATAAAACCTCGTTTCCAGCCTCTGAGTGAAAATGCTTCTCATTGGGCTGCTTGCCGCAAGTCAAGAGGCAGCAGCTCACCATCAGGCATTCCCAGTCTGCAACTGGGAACAAGACAATGGCGATCGCGCGAGATTGTATGCTGGTGCTGGTATCGCTGCTGGTTCTGATCCTGACAAGGAGTTTGCAGAGGTGCAACTTAAGCTTCAGGCTTTGTTGAAAGCATTAGTTTAACATTCAAAAAAGGACGTTTTTAAACAGACTATTTGAGTTGATTTTAATTATCCAAAGAATTGTAGGCTTCATTCAGTTTGGTGGCTGACTCTTCTAATAAGCGTTGTTCATGAGCATTTCTTGGTAATACCAGTTGGCGCTCAATACCTTGGGAGCTAATAATACATGGAAGTCCAAGAACAACTTCACTACCAACTCCATACTTAGAATCTGCTCTCACCGATACTGGAAATATCTGCTTTTCATCTCGCAAGATGGTATCAACTAACTGACAAACTACTGTTGAGATGCCATAGCTAGTATTTCCTTTACGTTCAGAAATGTTATAGCCTCGCCTACGGGTTAACTCTGCGTACTCTTGGTGAATTTGCTCCAGCGTTGCTCCTTGTGGGATAGGAAATTCAGTTAACGCAATTACCCCAATAAATGCACTAGACCAAACGATAAATTCACTGTCTCCATGCTCTCCAATTACATAAACATGAACGTCTTGTTTATTAACGTTCAGTTGCTTGCCAAGTTGATATCTCAGTCTAGCAGTATCAAGAACGGTTCCCGAACCAAAAATTAGGTTTTCTGCTCTTGTGGAATTGGCGATTGCAATCCGTGTTAATACATCCACTGGATTGCTAACAATAAGTACGATTGAATTTGGTGCAACTCGATCCAATTCTTTTATTGTTGAACGCATGATCTCTGCATTATTGCTCAATATATCTAATCGGCTTTGTCCTTTTTTTCGCTGCACCCCAACAGTCACGACAATCACATCAGAATCAGCTAAATCTTCATACCGATCTGACGCTATAATTTCCATCTCTTTAAGTAGAGGAATAGTGTCTTCAATATCCCATGCTTGCCCCTCAGCTTTTGATAAGGTTCGGTCAAAAAGGACGACTTTTACACATTTACCGAGTAGCACTAAAGCATTTGCAACGTTTGCACCCACATTCCCCGCACCAATGACACCGACCTTGGATGTTTTGCTACTCATGCCAAATCTATTTTTTTGTAACTGGCCCAATAGGTTAATGTTAACTCCAGAACTAACCCTTTCGAGTCAAGATTCTTGAAGCGATCGCTTCGTCTCAAAGATTTAATATGTTGACGCATGACAGAATTGATCAGTGTTTTGTGTTCGACACTCTGCAATTGAAACCAAGCTATCATATCTGGAACAATCTGAATTAAGTTCTGTGCTTGAGTTGCTGGCAATCTCAACATTGCCTTCTCGAAAAACTCATCGTTTAATAATGGAATATCCAGAATAATCAATGTCGTCATCTGACATCGATTTCAATGCTTCCCAATTAGGATGTGAGATATTGTTCAAATCGTTGGCGCTCATTATGTTTTAGTTTCAGTATCGTAGATGCTTTATGAAAATCGAAGTGGTAAAAGCTACTCAACAACAGAAGAGAGCATATACTTTTGATGATGTTTTACAAATCCTGATGAGTAAAAGCCTTTGCATTAGCCCCAGTGTAAGTAGCTACAATATGACCATCGCCAGTCATTTGATATTTATATGTAACTAATCCTTCTAAACCAACAGGGCCACGAGGAGGCATTTGTTGTGTACTAATTCCTACTTCTGCACCGAAACCATAGCGGAAACCATCAGCAAATCTAGTAGAACAATTGTGGAATATATTAGCTGAATTGACTAATCCGAAGAAACTTTCTACAGATGTCGAATCTTCAGTAATAATCGCGTCGGTATGACGAGAACCATATTCGTTAATATGCGCGATCGCATCTTCTAAAGAATCTACAATCTTAATAGACAAAATAAAATCGCTGTATTCTGTTTCCCAATCTATTTCTATTGCAGGTACGATATTAGGCAAAATTTCCAAGGTGCGTTGATCGCCTCTTAATTCCACATGGCGTTCTTGCAAAGCCTCAGCGACTTTTGGTAAAAACTCTCTAGCAATTGATTGGTGAACTAGCAAAGTTTCAATTGCATTACAAACAGCAGGATATTGCGCTTTCGCATCTACTGTAATCAGAACTGCTTTAGAAATATCAGCCGATTTATCTATATAAAGATGACAAATTCCATCAGCATGACCTAATACAGGAATCCGCGTATTTTCTTGGACAAAGCGCACAAAGGAATTAGAACCTCTAGGAATAATTAAATCTACATATTTATCTAACTGCAAAAGTTCTAAAGTTTCTTCTCTAGTTGTGAGTAACTGTATTGCATCAGGGTTAACAGCAGTTTGAGATAATCCTTGTTTAATTGCTTTAACTATCGCTTCACAAGAACGTACCGCTTCCCTTCCACATTTAAGAATCACACCATTACCCGATTTAATCGCTAAAGAAACAATTTGAATCGCCGCTTCTGGACGTGCTTCAAAAATAATTCCTAAAACACCTAAAGGACAAGTAATTCGCTTGAGAATTAAACCAGAATCAAGTTCGCGGTGAATCTGCACTTTACCGATAGGATCAGCTAGCTTACCAACATCTCGTACCCCTGCGATCGCATCTCTTAATTTATGTTCATCCAACTGCAAGCGTTTATAAAGTGGCTTGGGAATTCCTTCAGCATCAGCAGCTTTACAATCAGCAACATTTGCTTGTAAAATTTCATCTCTAGCTGATTCTAAAGCTTGAGCGATCGCTTCAATCGCCTGATTTTTTGCCTCAGTGGAAAGAATCGCTAGTTTGCTTGCAGCTTGGCGGGTTTGCCCTGCGATCGCAATTAGGGGAGAAATGTTAACAATAGTCATAGTACAAATATTTACCTTTTCCTCATCTTATCAATGTGAGTTAATCATTGCTTATCGTCTTCCCCCAATCGGGTGAACCATTTGGGTAATTAGTAATTACTCTAATCGGGTGAAGCAAAACTTAGTTCAAAACATTTATTCTATGATTATCGAAGGCAGATAAAGTAAAGGTACTAAACTTACAGCAATTAAAAAATTATAAGTATTATTACATAGCTTATTTGAAAGGCTTAAAAATGATTTATGCGTACCGGGGGCTAGGGAGACATCGTAATGTATGTTTCTCTAGTCTTTTCCTTAAGTAAATAATTTATACTACTAATACTTGAATTTTTACTAAATTGTAATGACGAACAAGCAGCAGAAACCGATATTCTCACTCTGATGTCAGATTCCTACGCTTCATCCTTGACAGTGGATCGATTATCCTGGGAATGGTCTTGATTATGTTCTTGAGCAGCTAGCTGAGTTTCTAGCCTGCTGTTAAAGCATTTCTCAGTCCATCCAAGCTTTAATTTGTCGGGAGGTAGTTAGTAACTACCTCCTTTTTTTATGTAACTTAATAAATCAAACCAATTCACGAAAACCCTGATATATATAAATTTACCGTAGGGGTATGGCATTGCCCCAATAGGCAGCAGGGGGGCAGGGAGCAGGGGGAGCAGAGGGAGCAGAGGGAGCAGAGGGAGCAGGGGGAGCAGGGGGAGCAGAGGGAAAGAATTTAAAGATAAATCATTTGTATCAGAATTTTCGTGAATTGGTATAAGCTACTTTTAGCTTTTGTGGACAGCTCCCTACTGGGGTTAGGTCTTTGTTATATCAGCGATCGCATTTGCTTGTTGAGCGACAACATTTGCTTGTTGAGCCACAACATTTGCTTGTTGAGCGACAACATTTGCTTGTTAAGCGACAACATTTGCTTGTTGAGCGACAACATTTGCTTGTTAAGCGACACCATTTGCTTGTTGAGCGACAACATTTGCTTGTTGGGCGACAACATTTGCTTGTTGAGCGATCGCATTTGCTTGTTAAGCGACAACATTTGCTTGTTGGGCAACAACATTTGCTACCAAAAGCTTACTTGTGCATTAAACTTGTTGGCTATCTTTAACCAGGTTCGCCACCACAGTTACTAACTTATCTGGCTCAATTGGCTTGGATAGATGAACGTGGAATCCAGCTTCCAGAGCCAGCTTTGACTCTTCATCTCTTGCAAAGGCCGTCAGTGCTACAGCTGGAATTTTTTTTTCTCGAGCTGCTTCGCTGATTCGCAAAGTGCGAATCAGCGCATAACCATCTTCATCTGGCATTCCGATATCACTGACTAAAACATCTGGCTTTAATCGTACCAGCGCTTCTAAAGCTTCAGCTACAGAGCTAACCGATATTACCTCTGCTCCAGACTGTTGCAGAATAAAGGTAACTAACTCACGAGTATCGGGACTGTCATCTACAACGAGTATTTGCAAACCTCTCAGCGCTGAAAGATTATTGGTTTTTACTTCACTCTCTTTAATTTGCTGCTCTTGTTGCAATTCTATAGTTGGCAACAACACCGTAAATGTTGCTCCCCGTCCTTCACCTTCGCTAGCTGCGTGGACTGTGCCTGAGTGCATTTCTACTATGTAGCGCACAATTGACAGTCCCAGCCCCAAACCACCCTCTGCTCTAGTAGTTGTGCTATCAGCTTGACGAAAGCGCTCAAATATAAAAGGTAGAAAGTCAGCACTAATTCCCTTACCTGTGTCAGACACAGTTATCTGGGTATTTGAGTTTACCTGCTTTAGATGTACTTCAATTCGCCCTCCACTCGGCGTAAATTTGACAGCGTTAGAGAGCAAATTCCAGACCACTTGTTGCAGGCGTTCTACATCACCCATAACCTTATCAACAGAAGAATCAAGGTTAGCTTCAACTTGAATATCCTTAATTGCAGATGTAGGATATATAGCTTCAATGGCTGCGTTAATTACAAGTACCAAGTCAACTTTACGGAGATTTAGGTGGATTTTACCTTGGATAATGCGGGAAACATCCAGAATATCTTCAATCAGTTTCCTCTGAAGTTGAGCATTCCGCTCGATTGTCGCCAGTGCTTTAAAGGTAGTTGCCTCGTCCAATCTTCGATTACGGATTATTTGAACCCAACCCAGCATAGAGTTGAGAGGTGTCCGAAGTTCGTGAGAAACGATCGCTAAAAATTCGTCTTTAATTCGGTTAGCTTCTTGGGCTTGGCGATAAAGCTGTGCATTTTCAATGGCAAACGCTGCCCGTTGGGCAAGTTCTTCAGCCATTGCTAAGTCTACAATCGTATAATGCCGTCCTGGTTGTGCAGACGCAAATACAATTGTCCCCAACTTGCATTCACGCACCAGCAATGGCACAGTCATCTGAGACTTAAGTTGGAGTTGGTGCAGCAGAAACAGTTGTTCCTGGTTTAACGCACTTTTTTGTAATGAAGACTCAAGAATGGTTGTAGCCAGTTCCGACTTACCACTTCTTAAAACCTTCGCTGGCCCATAATCAGCATCAACAGAAATTGGATAGCGTTGGCGCAATTCTCTTACTAGGGCTTCCTTCTGCGGTTCAGATGCAGCTATCACTGGGTTATTGAAGACCGTCAAATTATTTTCAACGACATCTACAATACACCAATCGGCTAGGGTAGGCACTGCCAATTGCGCGATGCTGGTTAAAGTGGTACGGTAGTCTAAAGAAGATGCCAGTACACGACTTGCTTCAGCCAAAAAATTAGAACGCCTCTGTGCTTCTTGCGCTGCAATTCGGGCAGCTTGTTCACTGGCAAATAACTGTTCGCGCTCCGACTCTAAACGCTTACGCTTGGTAATGTCGCGCATTAGCCAGCGTAGAGCAACTGCCTTACCTTCCTCGTTACGGACGGTAACTACTGTTAAAGCAACATCAAAACAGATTTTTTCTCGTGGTTGTAAACACACTTCCCATTCCCCGCCCCGGTCGAGATGCTGCAACTGAGTTAGGTAATTAAAAAAATGTTGATGATCTGCTCTGGCGATGAAAGTAAGTAGAGGTTTGCCAACCAAAAATCGCTGTAAAACATTGAGGTGTATGGTAGCGGCTCGGTTAGCTTCTAGGATAATCGCATTCGTATCAGTTACTATATAACCATCAGGCGCAAAATCAAATAATTCTCGGTAGCGCTGACGCTCTTTTTCAACTACCATTCGTGTTGCTTGGAGTTCCTCAGAGGCGATTTTCAGTTCTTCCAAAGTGATTTTCAGTTCTTCAAATGCTTCAGCTGTTAGCTCTAGTTGCGAGTCCGGCTCATTTGCAGTACTATGCAACAATCCCTTCACTCGTGAGCTAAATGTCTCTATTTGTTGACTAAAATCGTCTACATTCATGTTGCTCACTTTGCTAAGACTAAAACGCGCACGCCACAGGAAAAATCAAGCAATTGTTAAGCCTAACTGTACGCTAAAAGCTGATCTCAAAACTATTGCTCAAAAGATAGAGGTTTGTTTTGACAACGCGAGTTCTACAGAGTGAGTTAGACACAACATATTTGTCTTAACCTCTAACTACTATTTTAAGATAAAGAATTCGTAAATAAATCCACCTAAAGGGCTGTACAGTAACAAACATAATAGGTAGATTTAAGCAAATTTTTTTATAGCTTAAGGAGGGCCTGATGGTTACAGCAACAGTACCAGGACAACAGGTTAAAGTTGGCCCAACCCAATTGTTGATCAATAATGAGTGGGTAAATAGTCTCAGCGATGTCTACGACGGGCTTACGCCTACGCCGATTTGAAACAATCAACCCGACTACAGACGAGGTAATCTGTGAAGTCTCACAAGCAGACGCCGCAGATGTAGACAAAGCAGTAGAAGCAGCCCGTACTGCTTTCACTAGCCTGCCCCCTGCTCCCTGCCCCCTTGCCTCTATAGCGATGGTATATTTTTTATTTGGAAGTCCCTTAGCGGGATGATGAACGTGATATTTAATATGGGGTGGGCATGATAAATAGACTTGCATACAACCCCTAGAAAATTCTGATGATGAATGCGATCGCTACTAAATTGCGCCAAATTATCGCTGAGAGAAAAAGCCCAATAAGCAGATATGACCGTAAAAACAAAACCAGGCATTCCTTAGCACTGTATACCTGCATAGGATTATTAGGTGGGATTCTGGCATTATTGTTAATGACATCCCCAGGACTGGCCCAAAAACCACAACTCCAACAACCGTTATTAGTAGCTACACGAGTTATACCGCCCTTTGTGATACAAGACAAAGGTGAGCTATCAGGATTTAGTATCGACCTCTGGCGCAGCATCGCTAACCAAATAGGTGTAGAGTCGAAATTTATTGAATATCCCTCTGTGCCGGAACTACTTTCTGCTATTAAAGACAACAAAGCTAATTTGGGGATTGCAGCTATCTCCATTACAGCCGAACGCCAGCAGAATTTTGATTTCTCATTACCTATTTTGGCTGGGGGGCTGCAAATTATGGTACGAAACTCAGAAACCAACAACAGTAACTTCCCAAATATTTTAGAATTATTTTTCTCTACTAGCCTCTTGCAGGTAATAGGCCTTGCCCTAGTGTTAATTGTTGTAGCAGCCCACATTATTTGGTTATCTGAGCGCCATCATCAAGATGGGATGATTCCCAAATCATACTTTCCTGGCATTTTCAAAGCTTGTTGGTGGGCAGCTGCCACATTAGCAACCCAAGCTGATGAAATGCCCAAGGGAGTACTAGGACGCTTAGTAGGCATTGTCTGGATGTTCATCGGAGTCCTTTTTGTTGCCTACTTTACAGCCAGCGCTACTACCTCATTGACAGTACAACAGCTTCAGGGCGATATCAAGACTATAGACGATTTACCCGGCAAGATAGTGGCCACAACAGCCGGTAGCACAGCCGCCGCATATCTACGAGAACATAAGATTTCAGTTTTAGAAGTTAGTAAAATTGAGCAAGCTTACAATGCTTTGCAAACAAAAAAAGCTGATGCTGTGGTGTTTGATGCACCTGTACTTCTGTTCTATGCAGCCAACGAAGGCAAAGGGAAAGTACAAATTGTTGGCAGTATCTTACGTGAAGAAAGCTACGGCATCATTCTGCCTAATAACAGTCCCTACCGCAAACCAATTAATCAGGCTCTGCTGAGTCTCAAAGAAAATGGTACTTATCAATCGCTATATGATAAGTGGTTCGATGCGGAAAAAGGTTGAAGAAGGGGTGGGAAGTGGGGGAAGCAGGGGAGCAGGGGGGACAAGGGGACAAGAGGTGAGAACTTCCAATAAGTCTTTCCCCTTGTCCCCAATTCTCCTTGTCCCCAAGTCCTCTTCCCCACTCCCTACTCCCCACTCCCCTCTTTAGCAATTTGAGCTTTTGCCTGTTGCCATAACTTTTCCAATTCATCCAAACTGTAATCAGAAAGGGGGTGATTGACAACTGCCTCCATTTTTTCTAATCGCTGGACAAATCGTTGATTTGTGCCTTGCAAAGCGGCGCTGGGGTCAAGATTATGCCAACGCGCTAGCTGAATCACTGCAAACAGTAAATCGCCTAATTCTGCTTCTTGCCGTTCGGGTGTTTCCTCAGCTAAAGCCTGTTGAAACTCCCCCAACTCCTCATGAAACTTATCCCAAACACCTTGAATATTTTCCCATTCAAACCCGATCGCCGCAGCTTTTTGGGAAATCTTCATCGCCGCCGTCAGTGGGGGAAGAGTGCGCCCATAACGAGCAAGTTTCGCACTAAGTTTTTGCGCCTGTGGAGATTCGCCTTTCTCCGCAGCTTTAATCTGTTCCCAATTTTGCCGCACCTCATCCACACTTGCCACCGATACATCACCAAACACATGGGGATGACGGCGAATCAACTTTTGGGAAATCCCCTGAGTTATTTCTTTGAGAGAAAATTGTCCAGATTCGCTAGCGATTTGGGCTTGCAATACCACCTGTAATAATAAATCGCCTAACTCCTCTGCGATCGCATCTTTATCCCCACTCTTAATTGCATCCACCACCTCATAAGCTTCCTCAATTACATAAGGGGTGAGGGTTTCAGGAGTTTGAGCCAAATCCCAAGGACAACCACCATCAGGCGAGCGCAATTTTGCCACTACCTCAATTAATTCCTGCAACGCCGCCAAAGTATCAACATTGTCATTTGTCATTTGTCATTTGTCCTTTGTCGTTCTTCCGTTGCTCTTTTTGCTAACTGTAGCTCGACGATTACCGCGAGTTGTAACTTTCCGCTTCTTAATTTTGCCACTAGGAAGCAACCCACGAATGCCCTGTTTTTGAAAGCGCTTGTATGCCGAACCGCCCCAATCGCTCAGAGAATGACTCATCGCACCGAGTTCTAAACCCAAGAAAAGGGCGATATATTCAATATCGTATTGTAGGAGCGATCGCCCCACAGTTTGTCCCAAATCCTGCCAAGTAAAGCTTAGATGCCATAACCTTTCGGCGATCGCCAAAACAAAAATTGCCACAATAGCAAGCAAACACCCCAGATAAAGTATCCGCAAAATCGTGCCAATAATCGGCCCGTGAGATAAAAAAGAACGATGCCGCAGACTTTTTTGATAAGGTAGCCAAATCCAGCGCAAGAAACCCCAGCGTTGAAATTGCACAGAGTATATATCCAAATCGGGGCCAAACATTAGCCCACCAAAGAGAAACCCGCCTGCAACTAACAAAGTCGCATTACTACTGCGAGTTTGCCAGAAAGTAACGCCCGCCACGAACGGCAGAGCATACATAGTAATGCGATCGTGCGTCCGACCAGAGGGCATCCTAAATCCTGAGTTAACTGAATACTGAGTCAGTATAAGAGAAAAAAAGATTTTCTTGAAACTACTAGCGCAATGCGAAATGTTTTGCTATATTAGTTAAGGATTAGTAAAACGGGCGGTTAGCTCAGTTGGTAGAGCGCCTGCCTTACAAGCAGGATGTCATCAGTTCGAGTCTGGTACTGCCCATATTTAAAAAGCCGCCACTTGGCGGCTTTTTAATTGGAACCATAAGCTTGCCGTTGTGGCAAGCTTATGGGTTCTTGGCAACTTTTGGCGATCACATAGTGGGCTGGTTTAGGCAGAGGGCAGAAGTAAGAAAGAATAAAATTACAGAAAGCCCTGTGGCATAAGGGTTACAGAATCTCTACATCACAAGAAAAGTCTTCAAGTTGGATCTGGATCTTTGTCACAAGTTCTACGACGAACGACGAGAGGCAAAATCTCAAAACCCTTCTGCCTCCTGCCTTGTTTCTCAGAAGAGCCATAGTGTTAAACAATGGTAAAATCGGCACTTGTGATAGTACTGGCCTGTACCCCACTAAAGATTGTCAAAAGCTCATTGCTGCTGGTAATAGTAATCAAAGTATCGTTTGCACTATTAGCAGTACCTTGAATAATCGTCAGGTCAGCAAACGTTAGACCACCTGAAAGCCCAATGAAATCTTCACCATGAGTAAAGTCAACAATAGTATCAATCCCATGTCTAGGTGCAAATACAAACAGGTCGCTGCCACTACCGCCAATTAAAGTATCTGCACCAAAACTGCCGACAAGAGTATCATTGCCAGTACCGCCCCGTAGCAGGTCGTCTCCACTTAACCCTTGTAAATAGTCATTGCCACCCTGACCGTTGATAACATCATTAGAATTGTCAAAGCCACTGGTATTATTGTCTAGGTCGTTGAGGAAAGTAACCGAATTTTGATTGAAAATACTCTGGCTTTGTTGATTTGCATTAAAAACATCAAAGCTGTCTTGAAAGGCCGTCTGCCCATTAAACAGAATATTGCCGATGTCCAGCGACGCACCTGTAGTCTTACGAAGATTATCTAGATTTTCGAGAGCAAAATTCTGTAGAATGACCCCAGTATCCTTAACACCCTCGAAGGTTATGAGCAGGTCACTTCCATTCTGAGTCAAAAGCATATTTCTGGTGGTTAGCCCATTACCCTCAAATTTCAGAGTATCTATTTCCTGAGACACCTTTTCTAATGGGTTAATTCCTCTTCCTACACCATCAAAGTCAGTGATTGTATCAATGCCGTCACCAAGATGAACTGTAAATAGATCAGTATTTCCACCACCAGTCAGGGTATCATTTCCTTTTGTACCTATAATGTTCTCAATGCCATCCCCACCCGTAAGGATGTCATTACCGTCACTTCCGGTTAAAAGAACGCTGTTTTCCCCCTTGGGTCGGGCATCATTGTCCAAAATTGTCAGCGTAGCCTTATTTTGTAACAGTCCAATGATTGCGCCACCTGTAGCGTTGGTCAAGGTGAGGTTGATAGTCTTATTACCCTCGATAATATCATTATCAACGATGGGAATGTCTACGGTCTTGATTCTCTCCCCATCTGCAAAGTTGATTGTTATCGGGGAAGCGTTGAAGTTTTTAGGGCTTGTAGCAGTGCCATCACTTAAAAGAATTGTGGCACTAACTGCCCCTTTATCATCCAATGGGCGAAATACGGTGATTGGTGCTACGGGTGTGCCATCCTCATTAACACTGAATTTATTGGCAGTAAAGATTAATGAGTCTAGCGCTACTGAATTATTCTTGGCAAAGGTTTCTACAATTTTATCAAGAAACTCATCTGAAGGTGGAAAACCAGCTGGGTCTGAGAAAGGTCGGCTTGTATCCTGAATCAATTTGTCAAGCCCTGAGGGAACGCCTTGCAATATAATTCTCGCTGGTGTCGTTTCAACATTGCGATATGCGTGGATTTGACCTTTAGGAATGTCAACAAAAGTTCCAGGAGTTGCAGTTATAACTCGGTTATTTAATTGAAACTTTATTTTTCCCTCTACAATATAGAATCCCTCTTCTTGTGCAAGGTGGATGTGCGGTGTAGTTCCAACATTTGGTGGAACGTATACATCAAATAAATCGTATTTATAATTAGTATTTTTGCCAGTTGCTATAAACTTAACTGAGTCGCCAACTACCCAATATGATTGTTTTGATGAATTAGATAGTGTGTTTTGAGAAGAAATTCTTTCCATTGTAGTTTTCCTTTTAAGAGAGTTTGTTTTGCAAATAATTCTTAATGGCAAAATATCTGTTTCAATCCCATTGCATTAAGCGATCGCTCCAAATCTGCAATAACTTGGGTTGAAACACAATTGACTTGTCCTGGTTTTGATAAAAAACAAGAAAGGGTGCGCTCCAAAAAGCTTTTTATGGTTCATCCTTTGATTTGAGCATGAAATTTTATATTTTCTGTTCTTTGGACTCCTTTAACAATCGTCCATCTTCCATGTGAACTATGCGATCGGCAATATCAAGGATTCGGTTGTCATGAGTAACTAATAAGATTGTGCATCCCTGTTCTTTGGCTAAACGCTGCATAAGTTCTACAACATCACGTCCTGATTTCTTATCAAGGGCAGCCGTCGGTTCGTCTGCAAGAACAATTTGGGGATGACTAGCTAAGGCACGAGCGATCGCCACTCGTTGCTTTTGTCCTCCAGAAAGATTGTCTGTATAATAATCGACGCGATCGCCTAAACCAACTGTGTTAAGAATGTCGCTTGCCAACTGATTCATATCTTGCCCTAAATACCTGTTATGCAGTTCTAAAGACATTCGTACATTCTGTTTTGCTGTTAAAAAGGTCAGCAAGTTATGTGCTTGAAAAATGTAGCCAATTTGCTTCCGCACTTGCATGATTTGTCGCTTATTTGCACAAGACATCTCCTGCCCTAATATCTTGAGGCTACCTTCTTGCATTGAACGTAAACCTCCTATCAACGTTAGTAGTGTGGTTTTACCAGAACCGGATGGCCCAGTCATAATCACAATCTCACCTGGATAAATATCGAGATTAATATCAAACAAGGTCTGCTTACGAAGTTGTGCTAAACCAAAGTAGTAGTTAAGCTCCCGAACAGAAATAACAGGCTTTTGATAAGAATTTTGAGTTTTAGATTTTGAGTTTTGAGTTTCTTGAATAGTTTCTTTTAGCATGAATATTCAATAATTACGATTTTCAGTTTTTTATAGACAATTAGTATCAGTAGAAAGTTATGAGTTGAGATGTGAAGCTTTGACAAACTTCAACCCAATTAAAAATTTAGAAGATATCAGCAGGATCAGCAGCTCGTAGCTTTCGCATAGCGATCGCTCCGGCTCCAGCACACATGATCATAGTCAACATCAGCAGCGCGATCGCACGGTTCAGTTTCATTGCGATCGGCAGAAGCGTTGCAGACCTAAAGAGAGTATAAAGTCCATTTGCAAGTAGAAAACCTGGTATAAAGCCCAGAATTGCTAAGAAAAGCGCCTCTTGAATGATAATCCCAATTAAATACCCATCACTGTAGCCCATTGCCTTCAATGTTGCATATTCTGGCAAATGATCAGAAACATCTGTGTATAAAATTTGGTAGACGATGACCGCTCCGACTAAAAAACCGACTGCTACGCCAAGTCCAAAGATAAAGCCGATAGGAGAACCTGTTTCCCAGTATGTGCGTTCACGGGCGGTGAATTCATTAAGAGTTAGCACCAATAAATCATTAGGCAAAATTGTTCGCAAATTTGCCTGCACTTGCTCAATTGATGTATTAGGTTGCAGTTTAATGATCCCTACATCAATTTCATCCGCTTTCCGACGAGTAAAGAGTCTTAAAAAAGTAGAGTCACTCGTGATGAGATTGCCCTCAGCAGAAAAGGAAGAACCGAGTAAAAATAATCCAACAACCTTAATTTCAAAGTTATTCACCTGAACGGAAATTGGGTTATTCTTCTTTAATAAAGCAGATACATTTCCTAGTTGAGGAAGCCCTCCTTTGTCGAACAGCGCTCGATTTAATAACTTCAGTTTATCCAAGTTTTGATTCACATCTGGAGAAATAAAGGCTGAACGATTTGGATCAATCCCATAAACAAAGACTTGACGACTAGCTTGGCTGTCAGGATTTCGCCATGTTGCTTGACCAATATACAACGGTCTAACGGATGCTACACCATCAACACCTAATGTTTGATAGAGCTTGTCTCTTGAGAAACTTTTGACTGATGCAAGGTTATCAGATAACTTATTAACTAAAAACAAATCTCCTTGAAGTGTGGCGTATGGACTAACCTGTGAATCAAACAATGCATCCCTGATACCAAGTTGAAAAAACATCAAAAAATCGGCAAAGGTAATTCCCGCGATCGCAGCCAGCAGACGAGTTTTTTGGCGACTCATTTGCAGCCAAGCTAGCGGTGTTTTACGGAATAATTTACGAAACATAAAATTTTGATATTTAGAGTGTCTACTGACTATTGCTTGATAAAGCCTTGGGTTGAATAGCGACTTGTACCTGCAAGTTGGTTAAATTCGCAACCCGTCGGCTATCGTCAGGATTAAGTTGAATTCTCACTTGAATTACCTTGCGATCAAGATTTTCTCCGGGTTCGCCACTAGTCACTTCTTGAGGGATGACCTGCAATCCAATTAAACGAACGGTTCCACGAAGACTACCAGAAAATGATTCGCTTGTGATCATGGCTGGTTGACCTTGCTGAATTTTCTCAATATCAGTCTGATAAACCTCTGCCACGACTTGCATCTGGTTAGTTTGTCCTAGTTCAGCAATGCCATTTGTGCCAACGACTTCTCCAGGTTTAGCGTTAATATCAAGAATGCGACCTGCCATCGGTGCGCGGATGTATGCTTGGGCTAAGTCACCATTGGCCTTTTTAACTTCTGAGATTGCCTTATCTACCTCAGCTTGAGCTGCCTGTATATCAACCGGACGCACCTCAGTAATCTTCTCTAAGGTAGCTCTGGCTTGTCTGATTTGCTGCTCTATTGTATCTGCGGTTTGGTCTTGTTTAGCTTTAGCTTCGTTAAGCTGTGCTTGTGTTGTTTCTAAAACAAGCAGCTTTTGATCTCGCTCTGAAGAAGCGATCGCTCCTTCTTTGTAAAGTGAGAAATAGCGATTGTAGTTAGAGTTGGCAGTTCGCACCTCAGCTTCCCAACGAGCAATCGTGGCTTGTTGACTAGCAATTTCGCCTTTTAACTGCTTTTGCAGGCGAACAATTTCAGCTTTTTGGGCGGCAATTTCCCCAGATTTAGCGCCAGCTTTCACCTTTGCCAATTCTGATAGCGATACCTTAACCTGTGCTTGCGTTTCAAATAAGGCATTTTGCAAACGAGCTTGTGCATCCATGATTGCAATGACCTGGCCTGCTTTAACGCGATCGCCCCGTTGCACTAGTAGTTTAGCTACGCGCTCATTGCTCAGAGTTGCAGGTACAGAGACTTTGATAACTTCCGTTGCTGGTTCTATGCGTCCTAAAGCAGTGATTTTGCGAACGATTGGAGCAGATTTTACAACGACCGTTGGCTGGGCATTCTGTCTTAATTGGGAAATGCTATAGAAAACAATTGTGCCTGAGATGGCAGTGGCAGCAATAATCAGGGCAAACGTCCATTGATGTGAACGCTTTGATAATACTTGGAAGTTCATCTTGAGTTCTGTGTGGAGTGATTAATAGCTCTTTTATCTGACCTGAGATGTCCAGTCAGCCCAATCTTGAGGCTTTAAAAAAGTTTCATACAACTCGGCTTCTGGTGTATTAGCTTCTGGTTTATAGCCGTATTCCCAGCGTACTATAGGTGGTAGCGACATCAGAATTGACTCTGTGCGCCCATTTGTTTGGAGACCGAAGATTGTTCCACGGTCATAAACTAGGTTGAATTCCACGTAGCGACCTCTGCGATACAACTGGAAGTCACGCTGGCGATCGCCATATTCCATAAAGCGTCGCTGCTCTACAATCGGCACGTATGCAGGTAAAAAAGCTTCTCCACAGCTATGCACGAAAGCAAATAGTTCTTCCCAAGTACGTGGTTCTATAGTTCCAATTTGGTTACTATAAATAGCTGCTGGATTTTCGATATTGGGGCCTCGATACAGATGACCTTGACCATCTTGGTAGTCAAAGAAAATACCGCCTACACCCCGCATTTCCTGACGGTGTTTCAGATAAAAATACTCGTCGCACCAGGGCTTAAACACTGGATAATACTCAGGATGATGAGCGTCACACGCGCGTTTGAGCGTGGAATGGAAATGAGCTACATCCTCAGCAAAAGGATAGTAAGGTGTTAAATCTATACCACCACCAAACCACCAAACTGGCCCTGCTTCAAAGTAGCGGTAATTGAGATGAACCGTTGGTATATAAGGATTGCGAGGATGCAACACTAGAGAAATGCCTGTGGCATAAAATTTATGTCCAGTTGCCTCAGGACGTTGTGTTAAAATTGAGGATGGAAGATAGGAACCCCAAACTTCGGAAAAGTTGACTCCACCTTGTTCAAAAACCGCACCGTCACGTAGAACGCGCGATCGCCCACCACCCCCTTCAGCCCGTTCCCATGTATCTTCCTGAAATGTGGCTACGCCATCGAGTTGTTGCAAGTTCTGACAAATGTTATCTTGCAATTGCTGCATGAATTGGCTGACTCTGGCCTTTGCATCAGCTGGAGGTAATTTGGATTGGGTTGCTTGAGAAGTCGAAGCAGTCATTATCATCTCAACTTAATCTCCTAATCGTGTTCAGTGAAAGACTTATCATTAGAACCGCAGGGGAGCAGGGGGCAGAGGGCAGGGGGATCTTATACCATTTAACGAAAAATCTGATACACATGCAAACCTTGAAAGCATTGCTGTATCTAAGTTTTTTAATTGCGTTAGCGTAGCGGTAGCGAGCCTGCGAGCGTCATTGCGTTAGCGTAGCGGGGCGTTCGCTTTTAGCGTCTCGCAGAGAAGCCCATTGTGAATTGGTATGAATTATTCCCCTTGCTCCCTGCTCCCCTGCCTCTTGTTCAATTGCCAAGTTTAGCTAACCAACGAGCAGCATCTTTGGCATGGTAGGTCAGAATTAAGTCAGCACCAGCCCGTTTAAAGCCAGTCAATGTTTCCATGACTACTCGCTGTTCGTCTATCCAACCGTTGAGTGCTGCGGCTTTAATCATGGAATATTCGCCAGAAACGTTATAAGCAGCAACAGGTAATTGGCTTGCCTGCTTCACGCGCCAGATAATGTCCATGTATGCCAAGGCTGGCTTCACCATGAGCATATCAGCCCCTTCAGCAACATCAAGTTCAACTTCTTTGAGGGCTTCACGGGTATTACCAGAGTCCATTTGGTATGTGCGGCGATCGCCAAATTGTGGCGTTGACTCAGCAGCATCTCGGAAAGGGCCATAGTAAGACGAAGCATACTTTGCGGTATATGAAAGAATCGGAGTGTCAAGGTAGCCAGCTTCATCCAACCCAATCCGAATTGCCTGCACAAACCCGTCCATCATCCCCGAAGGAGCGATGATATCTACACCAGCTTGAGCTTGAGAAATCGCTGTTTTCTTCAGCAACTCTAGTGTTGGATCATTCAAAACGCGCCCAGTCAAGTCACCAACTTCCAGATAGCCGCAGTGTCCATGACTAGTGTATTCACATAAACAGGTATCAGCAATGATAATTAGTTCTGGCACTGCTTGTTTCACAGCACTAGCAGCTTTCTGCACAATACCACAATCATGCCATGCGCCCGTTGCTTCTAAGTCTTTATCTTGAGGAATGCCAAATAGGATAATTGCAGGGATGCCAAGGTCGTAAACTTCTTTGGCTTCTTCCACAATTTTATCTACTGACAACTGGTAAACACCAGGCATGGATTTCACTTCTTTGGCAATTCCTTTACCAGGTACGGCAAAGAGGGGATAGATAAGATCACTGGTTGTCAAAACAGTCTCACGCACCATCCGACGAAGTTGCGGATGACTTCTCAGGCGACGAGGGCGATGAATTGGAAACATAGTGGTGATTAAAGATAAAAAAGGACGGTTTGTAGAGGCGAGTTTTGTGATCAAACCTTGATTCGATTAAAGTTTTATCTGCTAAACCCGCCTTTACTATTAGTCATCCATCAAACGGATTTGATGTAACGAAACAATGCAGGTTATTCTACGTTCTTAGTAAATATGCTCTACCAGCAAGTTTCTTATACCATTTCACGAAAAATCTGATACAGATGTAAACCTCGAAAGAATTGCTGTATCTAAGTTTTTTAATTGCGTTAGCGTTCGCGTAGCGTCTCGTAGAGAGAAATGAGCGTCATTGCGTTAGCATAGCGGGGCGAAGCCCATTGCGAATTGGTATTAGCCCCGGTGGACTGTCTTAAAAATTTCCTCCAAAATGTCCTGCGCTCCCTGTTGCCGCAAACTTTGAGCCAATTGAATTCCTAGCTGTTCTGCCTCGTTAACAAAACCAGTCACAGAATCTTTTACTACCTGTTTACCATCCACACTGGCGACTAACCCCGTTAACGTTAGTGTATCTGCCTGCAACTGGGTATCAACCCCAATTGGCACTTGACAACCGCCTTCTAATTCCCGTAAGAATGCACGTTCGGCAAGAACGCGATCGCGGGTTGGGATGTGTTCAATTGCCTTAAGAAGGGACAGCACTTCCAGATCGTCGCTACGGCATTCAATGCCCAAGGCTCCTTGTCCGACAGCATAGAGAGAAACGTCAGTTGGCAAAACTTGATGAATGCGTAGGTGCAACCCGGCGCAGCCATCGCTCATCCCTAATCGCTGTAATCCGGCAACTGCCAAAATCAATGCATCGTACTCCCCATCATCTAGCTTTGCCATCCGCGTATTCAAGTTTCCTCGCACATCTTTAAACGTGAAGTGGGGAAATTGGTGGCGCAACTGTGCTAGCCGTCGCAGGGAAGATGTACCAATCACTGCACCTTCTGGTAGCGTATCAATTTGCTTATCTTTGTATTTTTCATGCACAACTAAAGCATCTGCTGGGTTTTCCCGTTCTGTTACAGCCGCTAACATTAACCCCTCTGGCAAACGAGTCGGCAGATCCTTAAGAGAGTGAACAGCAAAGTCAATCTCTTCGTTTAGCATTGCCAATTCAAGTTCTTTAGTGAAGAGTCCCTTGTCCCCAATTTTGGCTAAGGCAACATCTAAGATTTTGTCACCTTGGGTGGACATAGTTTGAACTTCAAAAGAAATATTAGGAAAGCGTTTCTGGAGTTGTTCTTGCACCCAGTAAGTTTGAATCAGAGCTAGTTGGCTTTTACGAGAACCAATGCGAATTGTGCGAGTAGAACTGTAAATCGTAGATGAAGTGGAATGGAGTGTAGTCATATAGCGTTAGTTAGAATTATTGCATAAATAGTTGGATTGTTTAACAGTTTCAAAAAAGAAAGCAACATTCTCTTCTGGAGTGTTCTGTAGAATACCGTGACCGAGGTTCATAATGTGTTTTTGGTTCCCTGCTTTGTTTATTGTGTCGAGAATGCAGTTGCGGATAAACTCTTGAGAACCAAATAACGCACACGGATCAATATTTCCTTGAACTCCTATATCTGCACCGAGCCGTTGCCGTGCCACTGCCATATCAACAGTCCAGTCTACGCTAACGATATCTACGCCAGAGTGTGCCATGAAGTCCAAAATTCCAGCACTGTTGTTGATATACAGAATCAGGGGTGTGTCTGGGTGGGTTGCTTTGACTTGTTGCACGACCTGTTGCAGATAAGGTAAAGAGAACGTCTTAAAATCGTGAGGGCTGAGTTGTCCTGCCCAAGAATCAAATAGTTGCACTACCTGTGCCCCAGAATCAATTTGATAACGCGCGTAAATAGCGATCGCATCTGCAAGTTTTGCGAGAAACTGATGCAGCATGGTTGGCTGTGAATAAGCCATACCCTTAATAATGGCGTAGTCTTTTGAACTTTTACCTTCAATGCAATAAGCAGCTAGCGTCCAAGGAGCGCCAACAAACCCCAAAATAGTTGCTTGACCATTCACTTCTTTGTGCAGTGTTGTTAGAATCTCACGCACAAATGGCAAACATGTTTCGGGATCAAGGGGTGTGAGCGCATCAATTTGCGCCTGTGTACGAATTGGGTTTTCAAATACTGGGCCCTTGCTTTCGATAATATCAAAGGGTATGCCAATACCAGGTAGCGGCGTGAGAATATCTGAGAACATAATCACCCCATCGGGCTTAAAGGCATGGAAAGGTTGCAAGGAAATTTCCACTGCCAAATCAGGGTTTTCAGAACGCTCTCGAAAAGAGGGATATTTTTGGCGTAAATCCCGATAGACTTTCATATAGCGACCCGCTTGGCGCATAATCCACACAGGTGGACGATCCAGTACTTCACCTCGGGCTGCTTGCAATAACCTATAGTTTTGCATATATCAAAGAATTCCTTGTTTAGTTGTTTACCAATTCGTGCAGATCATCAAACAAATGGATTGTCAGACAGAAGACAAAATGACTTGTGTAAATACAAACTCACTAGAAAGTATCATCAATTAAGTAAGCTGGAATCAGAACAATCTATGACAAATGTGCCATAAACTTTTTGAGCGCGATTTATTTGACTTTTCTATGATGTGGAATCTAATTCACCAACACAGCAGAATGTTTTGCCCAATGCCCGTTTGAATCATCTGATTTGCCCTGAGACGGCTCTAGACTCCAGCCCTTTGCCAGATATTTTTGCTGAAGTTTACGCAAAGTGATATTAAGAGCATCAGCAGCAACGTGAAGTTCTTCTGATGGTTCAGGAAGTGACTGAGGAATTAAAGTTTCGATAACTACCGTATCTTCCTGAGCTAGTAGACAGTCAAGGTTGATGAACAACTTATCTAGCCAAGGTAGGGGTAGAGTGTTACGGAACAAAATACGTTTGACAGAAGTTGTGTTTTCATCAATTGGGCAGTAACCTGCTAAAACAGCGAACTTAATCGGAAATCTAGTATCTCCACCTACATTAATTTCAGCTAGGGTAAAGTTAGGTAGGTAAAAGCTCAATCTTAGTGTTACTTGCGGGCGTCCACCTAGTAAAAAGTTCAAGATTTTTTTGGGATTATTTAAGGAAGCATAGGTGAATTTAGCAACAGCGCTCCAGTCATCCTCCTCAACTTGGTATCTAACAGTTGAATTCAGTGGAATTCTTTGACCAAAACTTTTCCGATGGATAGCAATGACATGAGCAAAATCAAGATTCGTTTCCATGAGACGGACATAATTAGCATGATCGAGATCCACATGGGGAGCAGGACGCATACTTGTAAATAGATATTCTGGAAGATTTGAGGGCAAAGGCGGACGTTCTGCTTCTGGTAACTCTCCTAAAAACATCCAAACAAACCCATATTTTTCCTGAATTGAGTAAGTTTCGACGCGAGCTTTTGGAGGAATAGGCGTTTCCGGTGCGTTAGAAGGTATATCAACACATCTCCCATCTGCTTGGAATTGCCATCCATGATAAGGACAGCGAATGCAGTCGTTGTCAATCCAGCCCATAGAGAGAGCAGCACCGCGATGAGGACACTGATCTTTTAGGGCTACGACTTGTCCTTGAGAATTGCGATAGAGAACAAATCTCTGCTGAAACATGATGATTTGTTTGGGTTGCTTAGTGATATTTGTACTGAGTTCACAAGCGTACCAAAAGTTTTTTAAGTTCTTCATTACTTTTAGCTCCTGCTTTAATGAAAAGTTGTTTTGGTAATTTGATATAAGTTGCACTTACCAGGTTGAACTAATGAAATAGATGTAATCAACAGTGAAGCAGAGCTTAAAAGAAATACCTTCATTGAATCTAGCGGACTATAAGATAAAACTCTAGTTCACCAATGCAGCAGAAGAGGGTTGTACTAGATTTCCATTCGAGTTGCCTGATTTGCTCTCACACGATTCTAAACCCCAGCCCATCTTCAGATATTTTTGACGGAGCTTACGATAAGCAAGAGATATAGCATCACAAGCAACATGAACTTCATCTGTCAAATCGTCAGGTATAGCTTTAGGATATTGAGACTCAGCTACTACTGCATCTTCCCTACTTATCTTCAAGTTAGACCTTTGGAATATGGGATCTGCCCAAGAGTAAGTAAAGAAGCTGCGAAACTGAATCCGCTTAATAAGTGTGGTAGTTTCATCAATAGGAATGTGAATGCCAAAATTAATAAGCTTACCACCACCAAAATAACCTTCCATCTTATTAATGTTGGGCAGATAAAAGCTTATTTTTGAAGTAACATCTGTGGTTCCTGAGTGATGGAAAAACTTTAAAAAACCTTTTGGTCTAGAGTGTTGTTTGATAACAACTGTGGAACTTGCACCAAACTCTTCTACATTAATCTCGTATTGTCCAATTGTTTGGTCTCGTTCAAACCCTTTGCCAAAAGAATTAGCATGTACTACACGGGTATGAGCGTAGTCCAGAGAATTTTCTAAGGTGCGAGTGTAATGAGTGTTTACTTTATATTCGTAGAAAAGGTGATGAAGCCCTGGTTCTTCATATTCTGGCAAAGGTGGAATTGGCGGACGCTCTGCTTCTGGTAAATCTCCATAAAACATCCAAACAAACCCATATTTTTCTTGCACTGGGTAAGTCTCGACACGAGCTTTTGGAGGAATAGGAGTTTCAGGTGCATTAGAAGGTATATCAACACATCGCCCATCTGCTTGGAATTGCCATCCATGATAAGGACAGCGAATGCAGTCGTTGTCAATCCAGCCCATAGAGAGGGCAGCACCACGATGGGGACACTGATCTTTGAGGGCTATCACTTGTCCTTGAGAATTACGATAGAGGACAAATTTTTGCTTTAGCATCACGATTTGCTTGGGCTGGTTGGTGACAGCTTTGCTGAATTCGCAAGCGTACCAGAAATTTTTTAACATCCTTAGTTCCTGCAATTTAGATATGGGGAATTCTTTGTTTTTACTTTTGAATGATTTCTAAATAATCAGAGGTAGTAAGTTGACGTGATAACTTTTGTTCTAGATGTAGTTTCTCAATTCACACCGATTCAACCGACTTTTTAACCAGCGATTCATCAAATTTTGGTGATTATTTTAGTAGTAGTAGTAGTAGTGATCGTGGTTGTTTTACTAATAGAGCGATTTTGAAATTCGGTATCTAGGTTAAACAACATTTGCAGAGTCCGAACCGCAAGGCGTTGGGCTTCTAGATCCTGTTGTGTGCGAAGTTGCACCATCGGCTCATGCAGGATTTTGTTAACAATGCCTTTGGTGAGTGCTTCGATCACTTCTTGATGCTTTTTAGCAAACTCTGAACCAAGGCGTGACATTGCTTTTTCTAACTCTTGCTCACGAATGCTTTCTACTTTTTCTCGTAAGCAGCTAATTGTAGAAATGGCTTCTAGCGATCGCAACCAGGCACGAAATGCTTCTACCTCTTTTGTAATCAACCTTTGAGCTTCCATTGCCGCCTGCTGTCGGCTTTGATGGTTCTGCATTACAACAGCTTTGAGATCATCGACGTTAAACACTTGAACATGAGCCAGCTCATTTACATCAGCATGAACATTGCGTGGAACGGAGATGTCAAACAACATCAGTGGTTGATTAGCTGCTAATATCATCTCCAGTTTGGCTCGATCTAGTAGCGGTTCTGTAGAAGCAGTGCTAGTAAACACCAGATTAGAGGCAGCAATAACCGTCATCATTTCGCTAAGGAGATAGCATTGCAGTTGAGCCTCGCTGAACTGATTAGCTAATTCCTGTGCCCGTTCGATAGAACGGTTGATGATTGAAATGCGGTTTGCTCCCTTAGATAACAGATGTTGCACCAGTAATCGAGACATCTTGCCAGCACCCACGATCGCCACTCGATAGGCTGACAAATCTTTCACTTTGACTTGAGCAAGTTCTACTGCTGCCGCACTGATTGAGATTGCTCCGCTACCAATCGAAGTTTCTGTTCTGACTTTCTTAGCAACTGTTAGCGATTGTTTAAAGAGTTGATTGAGAATCTGTTTAATGCCATTGTGCTGTTGACCTAGTTTGTAAGCATGTTTGACTTGAGCGAGAATTTGTCCTTCTCCGATGACCAAACTATCTAAGCCAGAAGCAACTTGCATCAGGTGCATCACAGCATCCTGCTGAAGCAAGATAAATAAATGATAATTCAAATCTTGGCTAGATAATTTACTATGCTCTGAAAGAAACTGAGTCACTTCTAAGATCGCTTGCTCTGCTGATAGGACAGCCAGATAAATTTCCAATCGGTTGCAAGTGCTAAGAATAGCAGCTTCTTGGATATGGGGATAGTTGCATAGACAAGCGATCGCCTGTTCAATTTTCTCTTCTGGAATACTCAGTTTTTCACGAATTTCAACCGGAGCAGTCTTGTGACTAAGACCGACGGCGATAATATTCATCCTTCCTCCTTTTACACTTTTATTAACTGGTTTCTGCTGAGTTATACCATTTCACTAAAATCCTGATACAAATTCTTTCCCCTCTGCTCCCCTGCTCCTCTGCTCCCCTGCTTGCCTAAATGTATCAACCTTAAAGTGAAACGGTATTAGAGGTAAACACGAGTTTCAAAAAGCAAAAGTTTGTTTGTTGTAGATTCCACTCACGAATTTGCATACCAATCAACAGATTAAAGCGGATACGCCTGACCGGATAAGGGTACACCGAACAGCAAGAAAAATAGAATTGCTAAGGCTGCTAGAGCGATCGCTTTAGGAGAAAGGGTTAATCGAGAATCAGACGATGCGACCACAGGAATATCTTTGGTGAGAGGAACTGGCAGTAATTCAGAGACAACCGCTTGAGTAAACGGAGTGTGTAACTGCTCCATCTCTGCATAGGTTATGTCTTCATATTTGATAAACCCTGGGTTCAAGATTCCCTGAGGATCGTATTTCTGCTTCAATTCATTAACTTGCAACCAATAATCACCAAACTGAAGTCGCCACTGCGCTAAATCCAATTCAGCCCAACTTGCTACATACCGCTTACCACCCATTTGGTACGCTAGATTAGTAAACAGATTCAACTGCTCTAAAATAGGCTGAATTTGAGCTTTGGGAACGGTGGGATACATCCCAAACCCGATAACCAACTCTTCTTCTGGTAAGGCGAACATAGGCATATTGGTATTGTGAGAAACCAACCCAAAGGAACCGATGGGAGTAGTCCTGAAGTCAATAAACCCGGGAACCTGTTCAAGAACCGTTTCAATATATTCTTTTGCGGTCGATCCTGGCAAAAGCACATCAATCCAAGGATTTGCCGTTCCGGGAAGATGAGGAACCTGGATTACAGGTTGCACAAACTCCTCAAAAGTCAAATTTTCGGTGTAAACATGACGATAGAAGTTTAGACTTGAGAGCAATTTTTCCTCATTGATGCCGTTGAGTGAATCAACTTCTAAGGTAATCTGCATCCTGTAGAACCACTCAATGAGCGGTCGTAGTCCTTTTTCTCCAGATCTAGCCACGCCCATAATGCAAGGAGAAAATAACGCCAGCAACCCATCCACCTGATCCTCTGCTATTAGCAATTGCTCATCCTGTAGAAAGGTATCTAAGTCGTCGTAGCAGAGGAAATAGGTACGGGTGAGAGGACGGTAGGGCCTAAGCCGATGCTGGACTTTTGTAATAATACCGAATTGTCCGTAGCCGCAGAGTGCATGATAAAACAACTCACTGTTTTGCTTTGGCGTACACCAGACCAACTCTCCTGTTCCAGTAACCACTTCTAGCCCCAAACAATTATCGGCTTGGGAGCCATGACGAAACGAACTCTGCCCTAGTCCTCCCGCCGAATGGGTTCCCCCTATAGTGACATCAAAGTAATTGGTGAGAACAGGAGGAATCAGACGGTGCAAAATTGATGCATTCACAATTTGTCGCCAAGTTGCACCAGCATCTGCCTTAAAACATAATTGGTCTGCATCAAGGTCATGAACTTGGTTCAGCCTCCTCATATCTAAGAGAATGCCTCCCTCGTTTAGGGATTGACCACTAAGCGAATGTCCTGCCGCCCGCGAAGAAACCGTTATCCCCTGCTTGGCAGCATATTGTATTGATTTCGCCACATCAGTTGCATTCTGAGGACGAACTACAACTTGGGGTTGTTTTTGAATAATGCCACCAAAATCTTGAGAAACTGCGACTAAATCTTCTTCTATGCCGCTAACTTCACCTTCGATGATGTGTTGTAGATCTGAGATAACACTGTTCATGATTTACCTTGACAATGCAAAAACTCATAAAGAGAGGCTAGACACTGATAATGTGCGTATGATTTAAACGTTTTGACTCACCATCTCTCAAGCTGACAGAAACGTGCGATGGACATAAAGCCAGTTTTCAACTGTGAGAGCACCAGATTAAGTGCATCAAAATAATTTTGGACTACTACTAAAATTGTTCAAAACTACCACTTAATTAGAAAGGCGAATCTTGAGCATCTTAATACCGATCTGAATAAGAACGGGAACTACTCGAAACAGATTTATGACTTTAGAAAAGATGCTCGATGTATTTTTCGTGGATTGTGTCACCTGTTGTTCTGGTCTTTCATACTTAAATACACAAACACAGTCGCCTTCAGCTTGTTTACTAAGAATTGAAGCTTTCAAGCCAGGAAAAGCTCTTCTGGCTGCTTCTTGTTCCATTTCGCAGAGCAGATAGCAAGGCGTTTCAAAACCATACTCTTTAGCAAGAGATAAAGCTGGGCAAACTCTTTGAATTTCAAGTGTAGCGTCTGTTCCATTCTGGGAAATATCTACTATTTCCGTAACAAAGCCCATCATTTTCAACAGGGGAATTGGTTTCTTGAAGCCTTCGGCTAAAGTAGCGTTATCAATAAAAGCACCCATTAATGCTTTCTGCTGTTCAGGGTACTTTTCCATCATTTTTTCAAAAGCGGCTTGATCTCCCATTTCCTTTGCCAGCTTTTTATATCTGACAAATCTATTCCGGAACAAGCTCATAGCTTTTGATTCATCTATGTTGAGGATGTCTTCCATCCGTAGATCGCCTGCACCTATCTTATCTACACCTATCTTAGTTTCCATCTTCACTTCCCTATTATTTTACAATAATCACAAACAAAAACTAGTTTTATGGATGAACATTAACTGTGGAAAAGAGGCAATAAATGATCAAGACAATCAGAAAATATCTGAGAATATCACGACAAGCTAATACAAGATCAACTTCAAACTCATTTATTACCAACCAATAAAGCTTTATCGTCTGTAAAATAACATTGCTTCCTCCTTTTTGTGGAAATCTTTTGTAGATTTTCAATTGAGGTTTTATCCAAGTCTTAACTTTTGATCGCTCCATGTTCAGCAGTTGTGTTATTTTCATGTCACTCAACAGCTACCTTTACTGTGTTGGCTGTCTTTATCAATTCCGAAATCCTATACCCACTCTCGTGGAGTTCTCAAAACTTCTCTTAAGATTGCTTCTTGGCTACCAAGAGTGGGTTGATCGTTATATGCCCAAGAAGCAGCCGGAGGCATACAGTTGAAAACACTTTGATGGTTCACCATGCCACTGGCTATACCAAAGCGAGCACCGCGATCAGAAGTTAGAATGAACTCTACATAACGTCCCCGAACAATTCGCTGCCAGTACTTGTTCTCTTCTGTAAAATTCATATCCTTACGCCTCTCTACAATCGGTAGGTAGGCGAGAGCAAATGCCTCAGTGCAGTCTGTAACAAACGCTAGAAGTTCTTCTACAGGACGATTGTTTAGATGATCGAAGAAAATTCCACCAACTCCTCGGCTTTCACCACGATGAGATACATGAAAGTATTCATCACACCACTTTTTAAAACGTGGGTAATAGGAAGTATCGTGTTTATCGCAAACATCCTTGTGTATTTTATGAAAGTGAACTGCATCTTCTTCAAACAGGTATGCAGGGGTTAGATCCGCACCACCACCAAACCACCAATAATTTGGCTGGTTGCTATGACCCAGTTGGAAATAACGGTAGTTGACATGGGCGATTGGAACCATTGGGTTATGGGGATGGATAACAAAGCTAGTACCCGTAGCAAAATAGGGAGTACCTTTATCGCCAAAAGTTTTATCCGCTTCACTTGTTGCCAAAGCTCCTGACTTTTCAAAAGTCATTCCGGGAGGCAGTTCACCTTTGATCGCTACATAGTTGACTCCAATCTTTTCAAAAACATTGCCGTTGTCTAAAGCTCGGTCAATATAGATTGAGTCTCCACTACTCTCACCACCCACCCAAGTGCCGTTATTACGTGTCCACGGTTGTTCAATAAATTTACCCTTGCCATCAAGTTGTTCAATCATTTGACAAGTGTTATCAAACATTTGTCTGAACACTTTTATTCCGGGCATTTCCAGTTTTTGTGTGATTGATCGTTCTAAAATTTTAGACATAGTTGCTTCTTTCGCCACGATTGATTGGGTTAAAGTTTGCGATATTTAGTCTTTAATGGACTTAGCTCAAGGAAATTTCTAGGTGAATAAATTGTTAATGTAATTTTCTGTTGGTGTAGGGGTAGGTTTTATTAAAAAGCCTGCAACGAATCAGAGGTTTGTTACAAAACCTACCTCTACACAAATGTCAATCAACGATAATTTTACGAATGAGACAAATTTAGGTGAGGATTTCGTTTCATGCTCCGACGGACTTGACGAAGCAAGATTAAAAGTCCACCGAAGGCGATCGCTCCAGTTGTAGATGGTTCTGGCACAGACTTGGTTACTTCTGTGATTTTAATCCGCGCTACTTGGTAGCCTGAAGCTTTAAAATCTGCATTGGCAAAAAGTTGATTTCCGCCAAGAGTATAATCAAGGACGCCGCCGGCACCAAGGGGTTTAAAGCCTGGGTGGGGTTGGATCGTCCCATTTTCGGGAATGCCACTACCAAGTGCGCTAAACTCAAATCCTCTCTCAGATGGGAATCCGATGTTAGCTCGGTCTTCGGTGTTCACCTCAGTACCAGCATCCAAGACTTGATTTCCGAGAACGATAAAGTCAGCTCCGATGAATTTACCGCTAGCATCAAAGATTTCGATTGGTTTCTCATTACTGATGAAAGCATCATTACTAGGAAAGACGTATGAGGCGTAGCTAAAGTAGCGATGGCTGGTAGTATCGCCATTCAACTCAATCGTCTTTGTGGCAACCTGACCTGGGAAAGCGACTGGAGCATTCGGGTATAACCAATCAGCGGGGTTAGGGAAGAGTAGGTCTTGAACACCACCGTTCTTAGCTGCTGAACTTTCAGCAAACAAACCGCCAATAGTCGATTTTTTAGGTATAACTCTATACAATACATTGCTAAGGAAATCCGACTCACCAAAAATGTTGCTCTCAAGACCTGAAATGCCATCCTCAGCCATATACTTGATTCCTGATGAGGCAGGAGCACCTACATCGAAAGTATCAAAGCTACCATCTTGAAAAGCAACCCAGATTGGAGGCAATAGAGAGCCACCGCTTGGCCCAAGATTTTCAACAGAAACCTTTAATGTGACTGCTGTCGCAGCTGATGCTATTGCAATCATTGAGCTAACTGCGATCGCTGTAGCTGTGATGGTTCCTCGAAGACTTTTGAAAATTTGTTGATTTGCCATAATATTCTTCTTATGTTGGTAAACAAGTAGAGTTTTCCAATGTTATTGCTGAACTAATTTCTGTTGTTTCAGTTTGTTTTTTTGCAGGAAAACTGCACTACAAGTAACAAGTCCTAATAGTCCCCATGTAAAAGAGGGTTCAGGGACGGAGCGAAAGGTCAATCCACTTAGCGATAGTTTGTATTCTTGGCTAGTCGGATCAAAGCTGACGCTATATTGGGTTGGATAATACCCAGTCTTAGGATAGGAGATAGGTACTTTAATAGGTTTGGTAATACTTGATTGCGTCTCAAGGAAAGCTTTTGTAGCTCCAAAGGATGTCAAACTAATTTGACCATCGAAGAACGCATAGTCATAAAGCGTGTTAAATGGCTGCTGTCCTGTAAAGATAGGTAATGCTGCCTCAGGATCAAAATAGCGCTCTCCGAACCCTGGCTCAACAAATCCAGTTGGTTGCATCCCTTGAGGAATAAATTCTGGCTTTGGTGGCTTTAGTGCTTGTGCCAATTCATCACCAGTACAAACAGGTTCTGAACTATTTGTACCAGCATTTGGGCAGATTAAAGCTATTTCTTGAGGGGTAAGTAAGAAAGCATCAAGTGTGATTCGGGGGACACCAAGAGCTTCTGGAATTCCTGGAACACCATGAGTGCGATACTTCAATAAAAGAGAATCAAATACTGTTGTTGATGCCTCAGATGGTAAAGAAAGCGGAATGACAATATCAGATGTATCGTTACTGACAGGTAGTGATAGGCTTCCTTGGGTAAGTATAGCACCAACCTCTGAAGGATGTCCCTGGTCATCAAGTGTGACAAAAGAGCGAACAAAGCCTTTGCCTAAGGGTTGTGAATTTCCTAAATATTGAGTTGCATTTGCTGCACTTGCAATTCCTACAGTATATAATAATGCGCTTAGTGCAGCAAGCGATAAATTTGTTCTATTCATATATTTCCTGATTAACAATCTGTTGATAAATTGAGATGCAATTAACTGCTGATTTATTGCAAAACAAAAATCAATTCATATACAAAGTCTACTTACCCCAAAGGTTGCTGTTGATGCTTGCGCTTGAGTAGAGAGACCGTACCACAAAGCCCAAAAATCAATAGACTTACTGTAAAAGCAGGCTCTGGAACAGAGGCTGGCTTACTGAGTAAAAGCGTTCTTGCTTTGCTAGTTCCCTGATTTTGGAAAGCGTAAGGTGTTCCTTGAGGAACGTAGACAAAGGTTCCTGGAGTGCCTACTATACTTTGGTCATCAATTTGGAACGTTACATCTCCATCTAAAACGTAAAACGACTGGCTTTCCTGGTCGTTGCTCATTAGTTGTTCAGAAACAGATTGCGGGGTAAGAGAAATATCGAACAGCGAGAATTGCCCGTTGGTTTCTTCGACACTTGCCAAAGAGGTATATAGCCCACCTGCTTTACTAAATGAGGGACGATTTGATGCGTTTGGTGGCACTACCACAAAATTAAAGTCTGGAGGCAAGTCGGTAGTTTCAGGCGACAAAGCGAGTTGCGATCCGTACTTTGCAGCGATTTGCCCAATTACTGCAAAATCCCTCAATGGCTCTGGTGGATTTGAACGATCTGTAACCAGTGTGTTTCGTCCCTCTTCCCTATAAAACCCCTCAAACCCTGAGGGAGTCGTAAGCAATAATGCCTTTGCAGGCGTTGTCCCAATGTTTTGATAGGTGTGGCGTCTACCTTTAGGAAAATAGACAAAGGTTCCAGGTGTCCCGATAATGCCTTCGTTCCCTAGCAAGATAGACATTTGCCCATCTAGAATGTACAGCCCTTCGTCTTGTTGAGTTTGGATAATAGGTGGAGGCCCAGCTTGCGGTGGAACAGTTAGATCAAATAATGAAAACTGTCCACCAGTCTCTTTACCAGTTGCTAAAAAAGTAGCTAAACCAGTTATTACAGAGTAGGTTGGGCGATCAAGTGCATTGGGTGGTACAACCAACACATCTTGTCCTACTGTTGAAAGGGGCAAAATATTATTAGAGGAGTCTTTTGGTTGTGCCTGTGCAGCTTCTAAACCCAAACATAGCGTGGAAAGTGCTGCTCCAGCAATAACCATTGATAATTTTTTCACAGTAGTTGTCCTTAAGATTATCTGAACGCATAGCAGCCTATTATGGGTGAATCTTATACTTACCCAGTTACCATGAAAACTTTTTCTTCTTGACGGTTGACACTAGTTGCAGCAGCAGGGAGAGGTCCTAATTTAACATCGCCCCAACGCATTACTGTTGCAGCAGCAGTAGATGCTGAACCGATTGTATAGACAAGAATCAGATCATTTTCTTGAATTTTCCCCAAATGTGCGCCATAGTACATATTGACAATCGGGAGTACTGGCCCAATGTTTGCATACTGCGGATAAAGATTGATTGTCCGTTCCGGATCAATCCCTAGTGCTTGTATACACAAATTTGCATACCAGGCAGTAGGTGTGTTGAAAGCAAAGAATTTTACCTCATCAAGAGTTATACCAGCTGCTGCAACAGCAGCTTCACTACATGTACGAACAAACTCAACACCCGTGTCACGGATCTGTTGACTGGCATTTTTTCCATTCTGAATACGCATCCGTGGGTTGCCTTCGGTATCTGTTGTCAGTTCATTAAAGAAGGCTCCGCAGGTGGCAGCAGTATGAATGATTTTACTTGCCAAAACTCCTTGATTGGGTTTGAGCGCACCGACCATAAAGGCTCCTGCACCGTCACCCATAAACCAAGATAGGGTATCATCCTCGTCTACAAAACGAGAGTAAACGCAAGAAATAACCACCAACACATTGCGGTAAGCTCCCGTTTGCACCAATGAAGTGGCAGTCTGGAGTGCAACCAAAGCACTAGAGCAAGTTGACTCAAGATTCCAAGCGGGGCAACGCAAGCCCATTTCGCCAACAAGGAAAGCAGCGTTGCCTGGTGCAATGCGTTCAGGGAACAGTGAGGTAACAATCATCAAATCGACATCATTGGGTGACATTTGTGCAGCAGCGATCGCATCAAATGCCACACGCTTCTCTAATGTTATAGAAGATTCACTTGGTGCTAGTACTCGCCGCTCGACGGCACCACGGAATGGATCTGACAAATATGGTGCCATTTCGAGATCGAACTCATAGCTTTTGGTAGTGGGTGCAGTAGCAGAAAATAGTTTCGCTAATGTTTTTTGCTCGGCTTGAGCCACTAATTCTGGATAATGATTTTTCCAATAGTCGTTTGTACGTAAAACGCTAGGAAAAGTAACTGTAAGTGAGCGAATTCCTACTGCCTGATTCATAATGACAATTCTCCTTTTATTTCTTTAGCCCCTTGTTTAATCAAACTTTGAATCCGATTCCCAAAAGGTGCAGTCTGATTTGGGTCGATAATTACATCGACCACAAACGGTACCTTTGAGGCAAGCGCTTTTTCTAGTGCAGTCTGGAGTTCGGTTTCTTCCTCGACACGGATGCCGTCAGCTCCCATTGCACGGGCAATTGCCACAAAATCTGCTGATGGTATCTGCGTGTCTACGCCGTTGAATCCCAACAATGACATACCTTGAGTGCACATATTGTAGTGTGCGTCATTCAAGACAATCCAGACGGCAGGAATCTGATATTTAACGGCGGTGTTAATTTCGTTGTTCATCAGCATTGCACCATCTCCAGCAATGGCGACAGCTTTACCATTTCGTGCTAGGGCGGCACCCACAACACCTGTGGTGGCATGTCCCATTGAACCAAACCCCGTACTGACCCGATAGCGACCTGGTTCAGTAAATCTCAGGGTGTGAGTTCCCCAAGCAAATGAGTTACCTGCTTCGGTCAACACCACTGCATCGCTGTCTTCGACAAATACCTGTTGAATTGCATCCATTAACACATCGGGGCGCACCGGCCCTTTGGAGCGGGGACTAGTTATTGCACTATGGGGATGAGGCAGTACAGGGCACTGACTGGCACGCTCGGGAAAATATTCTAGTAGGGATTTAACGAAGGCTTGCACATCAGACTGAATGAAGAAAGTCTCCACAGATGGATAAGCGGTTCCGGGTACTTCTGGATCGATGTCTATATGCACGAACCCTCGTGAGGGTATCATCGCCGGATTCCAGAAAGAGGTGAATTCACCCAATCGGCTTCCCAAAACCAGTATGCGGCCAGGACGTTGCTCTTGCATGTATTGCAAAATTGAGGCATGACCTCCAAAGCCTGTGACGCCGATATATTGAGGATGATTTTCTGGGAAGATACCTTTGCCGCGTGGCGAAGACATCACTGCTGCTCCAGTTCTCTCGGCCAATTGGCGGATTTCTGTTGCTGCACCTCTGGCACCAAAGCCCACCCAAATGGCAAAGGGCGCTTCAGAAAGTAATTGTACAGCTTTAGCTATCGCACTCTCTTCAGGACTCGTGAGAGCTTGTGAGAAAGTCGCGTCAGGTAATGGTGTTTTGAGTAAACTTGACTGAGTTGTTGTAGGGATACTCAGATGAGCAACAAACCCACCTGGTCTTGTCAAACCAAGAGCAAGTCTGCGAGCAACCTCTGGCAGTTCATCATCAGACTCGATGGTAGTAGCATAATGAAATAGTGAACCGGATGTACAAAGCAATTCGTTGGGCATTGTGTAGGTGCTGGTTTCCTGAAAAGCCCAGCGTCCACGCTGTGGTGCTGAGGTAGCAGCTGATAAGAAAATCACCTTTGCACCTTCCCAACGGGCTGCAAACAGTGCAGTTAAAGCATTGGTAATTCCTGGCCCTGTTGTAGTAAACACAACAACAGGGCGGTTATTAACAAAGTATGACTCAATGGCTGCAAAACCTGCTCCAGCTTCATGACGGAAGTGAAGTACATCAATGGCGCTATGTTCTAGACTAGCCCAAAGTGAGGCGATCGCTCCGCCAGAGATACCAAAAGCATGACGCACTCCCAGTCTTTGCAGCATCCTGACTACAGCTTCGGCAACAGAAAGCGGCGCAGATTGTTCACTGCTGAGAATCGGTATGTCTAAGCGAGTATTTGTCTGTCCATCTCCAAAAGGTGAAAATGGTGGGAAAATAGAAGATTTAGATGAACGTTCGAGATCAGCAGCAGTAAGGGATTTGGAATCCATAGTTAGCCTCAAATATAAGTCATTTAGTAACCACCAATCTAATTTCAAACTATCTAGATTGTCTTGACAATCAAACTTAGACTATAGATAGTTGACAACTTATTTTGGTATTACAAAACCGTTGGCACAATTTTTTCAAAGTCTTTGACAGTCGAACCACCATTCACTTGTCATTTAAGTATCTGGAGACTTTTAGAAGAGAGCTTCAGTTCTTTACAAATTTGTAGAGGTGGGTTTTGCGACCATACTTTCAGTAATATGTAGAATTTGTTTGCTAAATCTGCCCTTGATATATTTAACGTTGATTAGGACATCATTTATGCAACTTTCTAAGATGCAATTGAAAGTTCTTCTTCACGTAGAATTCGTTTGAGTACTTTACCCATTGCATTCTTGGGTAGGGAATCAATAAATTTAATCGCGCTTGGAATTTTGTAACTCGCCATTTTCTCAAAGCAGAAGGCAATTATATCCTCTTGTGTTATGGCAAAACCTGCTTTTAAGAGAATCTTAGCTTTGACTATCTCACCTTTTACTGGATCGGGAGCACCATAGACAGCACATTCAGCGATCGCTGGATGTGTATAGAGGACATTCTCAACTTCCGCAGGATATACTTTGAAGCCAGAAACATTAATCATGTCTTTTAAGCGATCAACAAGATAAAAATAGCCATCCTCATCCATCGTGCCAATGTCACCAGTATGAAACCAGCCATTTTTGAGAACTTGGGCAGTTTCAATAGGACGGTTCCAATAACCGAGCATGACATTCGGGCCTCGAACAATGATCTCACCCAATTCTCCTGGTTGTACTTGCTTACCATCAAAATTGATAATTTTCATTTCGACATTTTCAATGGGGGCACCAATTGAGCCAAGTTTGTATTTCAAGTCGTGGTTGTAGCAGGCGAAAGGAGATGTTTCAGTCAGACCATACCCTTCATGAATCACGCAACCATGCCTTTTCTGCCACTGTTGGACGACTTCGGGTGACATCGGTGCGGCGGCAGTAAAATAATAACGCACACTTTTAAGGTTGTAACCAGACGTATCCATATTCAGTAGTTTTATGAAAACTGTTGGTACACCAAAAAACATCGTTATGCCTTGATTAGCAATAGTTTCAAGTACTTTCTCTGGCTCAAAACGGCGTTGTAAAACAATGGTTGCACAGGCGTTTAATCCGGCGTTGAGAATTGCATTTTGACCAAAGCAATGGAATAGCGGCAGATAAAGCAATAGTCGGTCATCAGAGTGCATTCCACAACAACGATTCTTGGAATACATATTTGAAATGATATTGCCGTGAGAAAGTGTAGCGCCTTTAGGAAATCCTGTTGTACCGGATGTGTAGACAATAGCAGCCGGTTCGTCGCGTTCCATTTCGACAGCACAGGCTTTGGGTACAGCACTTGCCATCAGTTGCTCTAGATTAATTCCCTTTTTTGATCGACCGTCTGCAATCAAAATATGTTCAAGTTGGGATAAGTCCCAATCTGGTACATTCTTACTGAGTTCCTCTGTTGTAATAAGTGTATTAGCACTGCAATCATTGAGGATAAATTTAACTTCATCACTCTTGAGCATGACATTAAGTGAAACAGCTACAGCACCAATTTTCTGAATTCCCAAGTAGCAGAAGACAAATACTGGAATATTCGGTAAAAATAAGGCAACGCGATCGCCTTTTTGAATTCCCAATCCCCGTAATCCGTTAGCCACGCGATTGGCTAGTTGGTCAAGCTGTTGGTAAGTAAAATAGTTGTCTTCAAAAATCAGAGCGATTTTGTCAGGAAATAACAGTTGACCCCTCTGTATATGTTGTGCAATGTTCATCACCGAAAATACTCACTTCAAGCAGCAGACGAAAGCAAATTAAGTTAACAAAGTCTTTTTAGTAAGCATCAACAAGACTCACTTGCGATTCTAAGGTCATCAATATTCCGTGGCGAGGTCGCAATGTGAACATTGCTTCCTCTTCAACAGGATGCCCTGGTACTGAATGTAGACGGTATTTTTGGGCTATCATCGCTACAACCAACTGCATTTCGGTCATCGCAAATATCTCGCCAATACATTGGCGTGGCCCGCCCCCAAATGGAAAGTAGGCATAGCGTGGGCGTTGAGCAACTTGTTCCCGTGCAAAACGTTCGGGATTGAATTCTTCGGGGTTTTCCCAGAAGCTTGGTAGCCGTTGCGTGACATAGGAGCTGACCATGATCAAGGAGCGAGCTGGTATATGATAGTCGCCAATTTGATCAGACTCTAGATTAGTGCGAGTGAAAACCCAAGCACCCGGATAAAGCCGCATCGATTCTTCGATGATCATCCTGGTATATTTTAAGCTTGGTAAATCCTCCAAGGTTGGAGTACGCCCGTCTAGAACACGGCTAATTTCCTCTTGCAATTGATATTCTACGCTTGGGTTTTGAGAGAGCAAATACCAAGTCCACGCAATAACGGCAGCTGAAGTTTCAAACCCACCGGTGAAAATTGTCATAATTTCGTCGCGCAGTTGCTCATCGCTCATTCCCTGACCAGATTCTTGGTCATAAGCATCCATCAACATTGAGAGCAGATCATCCGGAGATTTGCTGCCTTCTCGACGTTCCCGAATGATCCGATAGATAGCTCCATCCAAGGTTTGCATCGATTGTTGAAATCTGCGGTTTTTGAGCGTGGGTACCCACAAAGGCAGCTTGATTACTGCCCAGAGTTGGCTACTAAGGTACTTATATGCCGTGTCCCAAGCTTGATTGAGTTTATCAATTTCGTCATCAGAATCGATGCTTAACAAACTCTCCAGAAGGATCGTCTGCGCTAATTGCATCATCTCTGCAAAAATGTCGAGCGGTTTATCTGAGTCAATGTTGCGCCAGTTCTCCAGCATCTGAGCGATGTTTTTAGTCATTAGGTTGACCAGTGTGCCGACTTTCTGGCGATGAAAACTTGGCTGCATGAGATGCCGCTCACGCCGCCAGGATTCACCTTCTTTGACTGCCAAACCATCGCCAATCACCAGCTTGATTGCCTGGAAGTTTTCGCCCTTGATATAGTTGCGACTGTTTTCTTGCAGAATGTATTTCAAATGATCTGGATGAGCCACTAAGTAAAGCTGCTGAGAACCCATCGCTCTTAGATGGACAACATCACCATATTGACGTACAGCGTTAGTTAGGAACTGGAGTGGATTTCTCAACATTTGTGGAAGGTTGCCGATGATTGGATAACCATGCGGGCCAGGAGGAGTTTTGCGTAACGTTGGCGAACCCTCTTGTAGAGAAGCGGCTTGTCCGGGGGCATCGTCTGCCGAAATACTCTGTTTTAGCATCTTGTTTTTGTACAACCTCAGTCTAAGCTAAATAAAGTCTCTTTCAGGGCTTGGACAATCTGTCCTCCATCTGCGATATCCTCTGCGATCAAGGCAATGTGTTCATCTAGGGGTTGTTCATCGTCGTTCCAAATGTAAGGGCGTCCAGGTGAAGGTTTTTGTCCTACTACATCACGCACCGCCATATAGAGATTTTTAGTTGCGGGTGACAGGGTAACACGGGCGTCATAATGGTCAGCAACGAGGTAAGTACGTAAATCAACGGCTTGCACCCCAAACATCAGAGCGATCGCCATATATTGTTGAAAGATTTCCACGCTTACACGCGCTAAGTTGGCAGACGCAAAACCTTGGCTGTTGATATTTTGGTTATATTGTTCAGCGTGGGTAGGAAATCTGTCAGTTATAGAATTCCCATAGAAGGTCAACAGGGGCATAATTGAATTTCCAGTGATTTGCAATCCTTTCAATCCCATGTTGACGTTGCGTTGTTGGTTACCTACTAAAGATGGTGGCAGTCCATTGTTAAATTCCGGCGCTACTAAGTAAGCTATTTGTACATCCAAGTGTTTCGCCAATAACCCCATATAGTAACGTAGCTGATCCATTCCTACACCAATGTACTGTCCTAAGAAATTGCCGCCATGATAACTGGCTTGGTTTGCCACATCGATGAGCGGGTTGTCTGTGACAGCATTAAGTTCTACTTCAATTTGTCTTTGAATCTGCTCTATACCATCAACAATCGGCCCCATATACTGTGCTAAACAGCGTAGCGAATAACGGTCTTGAATGGGGTTTTCACCGCGATAGTCATGAGAACCATCTAACTCATCGCGGATTAAGCGTGAGCCAGCAAGCAGGTTGAGCATTTGAGCAGCAGCCCATTTTTGACCTGAATGAGGTTTGAGCTGATGAATAAATGGGTGAAATGATTGATTAGTACCTCTCAAACCTTGGATAGCTAAGGCGTGTGAACCCATAGCTAGTGCTAAGAGAATTTTGGTGTCATGTAGGCAGTTAGCTGCAATACCTGTCATAACTGAAGTGCCATTCATCATTGCTAACCCTTCTTTTGGAAGTAGTTGCAATGGCTCTAAACCCAGTTTCTTTAACGCAGTTGGTGCGTCCATTTCTTCGCCGTTAAAGTCAACGGTATAGCTTGGAGCTAGACCAATCAATGCTCCAGAAATATAGGCTAAAGGCGTTAAATCACCACTGGCACCAATTGAGCCAAATTCATACACATGAGGAGTAACACCAGCATTTAAAAACGTTTCCATGCGTTGGATGAGTTCTAAACGGATGCCAGATGCACCATGCAAGTGGGAGTTGGCACGTAAGAGCATGGCAGCACGCACATCAGCCAATGGTAATCTTTTTCCTGCTCCTACCTTGTGATACCACATCAGATTATTTTGCAGCAGGGCGGCACAGTCACGGGGGATTACGACGTTTGCCATGCCGCCAAAGCCACTAGTCACACCGTAAATTGGATCTCCCGATTCAACTGCATTATGAATGTAGTCACAAGATGCTTGCACACCCTGCAACACATCAGGGTGATCGCTTAAGCGTACTAGAGTACCATGACGTGCTACACTAACAACTTCGTTGATTGTCAAATTGCGGTTGCCTACAACTACGGTTTTGTCTAAATTACCTAATAAGGGTGATGAAGAAACAGAGGTTGTATTTTGGCGTAGAGATGTTGTATTCATCTGGTAGTTTACTTGTCCTTTTTTGTAGTTATTTACACGTTTATAATTCACTTGTTCAAGTATGTGCAGTAAAGGGAATTGGAGCCAACTTTGCCGTTGCAGTGGAGTTATAGTTTTGAGTCCAACGACCAAAGAACTGGCATAAAATAGCCATTTCCTGCATTAATAATTGCTCAATCCTTCCAGTGTGAGACTTAGGCTCATCTGAGAGGGTTTTGGTTAGTTTTAGGTAAACTTTAATCATCAAATAATCTGTATCAGATGCGATCATTGCATTAAAACCTGCTCATAATTACTGATGTATTAATTAGGCTTAATTCAAAAAAGAGAAGAATCTGTCAGAGAGATTTAATCGAAAATAAAACCAGAAGGCAAACTATCTTTCTCTTTTCGTACTTTAAAATATTTTAGAATTAAAAACAATAACTAATTAGGTTAATAAACTAACAATTATTGTCCTAGTTTTGGTGAATATCGTATTTAATAAAGCTGCAATGCGCCTTTGCCTTTCTCCAAACTAGGGGAGTTGCCCCGTGATATTGGCGAAACTGGCGAAAAAAATGAACTGGATGTTGATACCCCACCAATGTAGCAATCTGTTCTACTCTTTCTGAAGTTTCTACAAGCAAGGAACGTGCTGCTGCCATTCGGCGCTGAATGATCCAACTTTGTATAGTTTGTCCAGTTTTATGTCGTACTAGTTTAGAAAGGTAACTAGGAGAATAACCTACTGCCAAGGCTATGTCATTGAGAGTAATCTGTTGGTAATAATTAGCCTCAATGAAATAAAATATCTTTTTCAACTGGGGATCAGAGGGAAAAATCAATTGAGGCGTAGTTGGTTTCGTAATCTCAATTTCGGGTGATTTTAGGAGTGGCTGGAACTGTGCAGCATACCACTTTTGGAGCGAGGCTTGCCTGTCCAGACGAGATATTATCGCTTTCAGTAATTCCTTTGGACTACAGGGCTTAGTAAGATAGTCATCAGCTCCAAGCTCCATGCCTTTGCGAATGTCAGCCTGAGTCACTTTGGTCGTGACAAAAATAAACAAGATAATCGCTGTGATAGGGTTTTGCCGCAGCGCTCTTAAGACACCATAACCATTAAGTTTTGGCATTAGAATATCGCTGATTATTAAATCGGGTAAGTGCTCTTGTGCCCGCTCAACACCGACAAGACCATTTTCTGCAACTATCACATCGAATCCTTCTTTCTCCAAACATTTTAAAAACATGTTACGGGCTTCTTTTTCCGTATCAATAACTAAAATCTTTGTCATTATCTTTTCCTAGTATTTAGTGATTGTATGTCGGAAAATGAGCAAAGTTGGAAGTAGAATACCAGAGGAGTATTGAAATCCATTTCTCTTTTAAACTAGAGGTTTATCCAAACGATTGTTTTTAAGAAGAAAAACAGTAAAAACGTTGAGGATTAACGGGGTGGATCTCACTTTTGGATCGATGTATTTAGCTACACAATCAAATTGTAATATTTCGGATTATGTCTAATATTTTTGTATGGCGTAAGTAAGTCGACAGCGATCGCTGGCTAATAGTGAAAAAATCAAAATTGAACGAACTTTAGGGGTTTGAGTCCCCAGCAAGACAGGCAGCCCGTTTTGGGTAGGGGTCTAAATCCCCGGACGCTCGCAGACTCGCTAACGCAAAACGTAATTGCAAATGGGCGAAAAAGCGAATTGCGAATTGTTTTAATACCTGAAAATTCATATCCATATTTAATTGTTTCTATCAATGCATAAGTCCTATATAGTAAGTATTACTCAGTTTTATTTTTCCGGTTTTACGCAAAGCTAAGATTAAAGTTTACATTTGTTTACAATTTGATTGACTATGTTTTTCCCACTTTATGAAAGTTGTATTGTCATATCTAGTACCCTAAAGGGTACTCTTGAAAATCAGAGTCAGTAGATCGAAAATCCGATGAAGTGGAGTTTGCCAATGGCGTACCCGCTCTTGGCTAGCAATACCGTTCGCAGAGTGTCTCGTAGAGAAGGTGGCAAGCGGTTATTGGCATTGTTGGCGTGATGGACTTGACTAGCAGCGTGCCGCGTCTGCTGCGATCGCTCCTCTCCAAATTTCTTAAACAAAGCAATCGCACTGGAGAGCTAATGCACACATCAGCAAAGACCTAGCCTCTAGATTTTGAGAGCAGCTTGTAAACAGGCTCTTATAATTGGCGTAAGTACCCACAGCTTCAGGCGTACCGCGTTCATCCAGATGAGTAACGTAGGCATACCGTTGAGTAATAAAAGGCTGAAGGGGTGACAAACACAGCAATCAACAGATGATTCACCCCATCCACTCCACCCAATCGGGCGCATCTGCCACCAGTTGAGCAAACTTGTCCGAACTGACCTGATCAAACTTCAGCATCACGCCCCAACGTTCATCACTCATTAGCGTATTGAATAATTGATCAGGCAGTATGTTGCTTTATTGCTGTAACATTTTCAACAGAACCTCTGGGCTGTCCATTTTATCCATGACAACTTCAATAAAAGCAAGTTGGTCACGGTTTTGTTGAGCTGTTTGTAATGCTTTGTCTAACTGGGATTCGGTACTAACTTTAATTCCCCAGCCATTGCCAGCGAAAACCTTAGGGAGCTGATGATAATTCCAAGGTTGAATGTCGTTATAGGGCATACGTTCACCGTGAATATCGCGCTCTATAGTATATCCGTCATTGTTGATCAAAAAAATAATCGGTTTTAGATTATAGCGTAGAATGGTTGAAAGTTCTTGTGCAGTCATTTGGAAAGACCCGTCACCAACCAGTAGGATAGAGCGACGTTGTGATGCGGCCATACCTGCGGTGGGCTTGGCCAACGCACAACCAAGTAATGAACCAACAGAGTAACCAATCGATCCCCAAAGTACTTGCCCAACGAAAGTAGCTCCTTTTGGTAAAGGAACGATAGAGGCACCAAACAAACAAGTTCCAGTCTCAGCAACGATAATGTCATCTTCTTGGAGAAAATGAGCAAATCTATGCCAAAAATACTGCTGCGTTATCGGTGCCGAAGAGCCGCCTTCCATTGGCGTTATAAAACCAGCATCTAAATTCTCTGTTGCTGATTTGAAATTCAGCGTTTGAGGATCGCGACGCTGCAACCGTTGGCTTAAAGCAGAAAGCACATCAGCCATAGCGACATTGTTGTATAAAGCATGTTTAACTTTTACATAATCCCCATGCACTTCAATAGTTTGGCTAGGATCAAGTTTGGCAGAAAACTTGCCTGTGTTGAAATCAGTCATCAAAGCACCGACAGTTAAAACACAATCTGCTTGCTCAATACGTTTTCTGACAGATTCCTGACTGGCAGCACCATTATATATGCCGATGAATTGGGGGTGGGTTTCTTCTAGCAATCCTTTTCCCATGTTCATCGTGGCATAAGGGTATCCGGTAGCTGTTAGCAGTTCTCGCAATTGTTCATGCAAGTGATAACGAGCTACACCAATATCAGCAAGAATAATAGGTTGGGAAGCTTTTTCCAGTATGTTTACAGAGACATCAACTATTTCGGCTATTGTAGCACCATCACTCTGAAAGACAGGGGGTATAAAGAAATCAGACGGTGCAGATACCTCAGTCAGAGCAACATCCATAGGTATGGAAATATAAACAGGTAATTTCTTCAGTAAACAGATACCTAAAACTCTGTCAATTTCCGTTGCTGCATTTTCGTTTGTTAAATATGCTTGAGCCACCGTTACCTGCTGATACATCCGGGCAAATATTGAAAAATCACCAGTACCAAGCGTATGATGCACAAGTAAACCAAGAGCTTGAATTTTAGTTGCAGGAGCACCAGTAATCGCTACAACAGGAACGTGTTCAGCATAAGCGCCAGCGACACCATTAATAGCACTGAGTTCACCAACACCAAACGTAGTTACTAATGCTGCAATACCATTGAGCCGACCATAACCATCGGCAGCATAAGATGCGTTAAGTTCGTTGCAAGTAGGAATTAACTCGATACTATTGTGGTTAACAATATAGTCGAGAAACTCCATATTGTAGTCTCCAGCAACGCCAAAGATATGCTGGATGCCGATTTGCTCCAGACGAAGCAATAAATAGTCGCTAACAGTAAACTTTGCCATTGTCCGAGCCAAAATTTTACCCCTTTAGGGTATGAAAACTTTAACTTAGATACGTATCTCTGAAGTAAGAGCTAATTGGGAGCAACGTGATTTTGTGATGTCGGACTTTAAAGTAGCGATCGCTTCGGTGCATTCTGATGAATATTTCCGCTCTCTGGTAAATGGGACACTAACACCGCAAAGTCTGATTCACTTGGGGAGGGGTTTTCTTCCAGAGCGATCGCTACAGCTTGTTTTATTTTCTCTGGTTTCTTGACTAAGCGAAGTAACGGACGAGCCTGACGCTCATTTTTGATGTGTCCCCCCAACTCGCCAACTTTGTCTATGACCTTTTTACCTCCTAGCAGTTGGTTGATTCGTCGGTATCGACCCCAGGCGTATAATGCAATTCACGCTGGCAGTATTCTTCAAAGCTTTTATAGCCAGCTTGCAGGTAAAATTGGTTCTTGGCAACTTTTGGTGATCAATAGTGGGCTAGTTTATGCAGAGGGCAGAAGGAAGAAAAAATAAAATGACAGAAAGCCTTGTGGTATAAGGTTTACAGAATCTCTACATCACAAGAAAAGTCTTCAAGTTGGATCTGGATCTTTGTCACAAGTTCTACGACGACAGGCAAAATCTCAAAACCCTTCTGCCTCCCGCCTTAAAGCGCGTAACTTTTCATCATCGTCAAAAGCTGACAAGAACCGTAAAATTGTGTTATTCAAACTCAGTAGATATGCTGAAATATTCAATTCGAATATTACTTAATTATTTGAAGTATTGGGAAATGCCCGTATTGAATTAAATCATCCCGTATTTATGCAACGCCTTTTTTTAATAAGAGAGTCTACAAAAAGTATTAAATTGGCTATATCTACTCAGGTAAAAGGTAAGTTCTACGAGTATGTTATTTAGAACCAAAGCCAGTCAAATTGCTAAAGGCTTTAAGAATCACCAGAAAGCTAAACTAACTTTCACCGTAGTGCCAATAGGAGCTAGCCATTGCTATGTATTCATGGCATTGATACTCAGCTTGATAAATTTTGGCTGTACTAACACCTCAAAATCTGACCAATCCTCTGTTGTCGAGTCCTCTTCTGAAAGTAAAGTCTTGAAAGTATGGTGGGATAAAGGCTTTACTGTAGAAGAAGATGAAGCGCTACAACAAATCGTTAGTAACTGGGAAAAACAAACTGGCAAAAGAATCAAGCTTTCTTTTTTTACCAACGATGAGCTACCAAAGAAAACGAAAAGGGCAATAAAAGCTGGCAATCCGCCTGATATCTTGGTTGGTTACAATGCAAAAACAGAGTTGAATCCACGACTTGCCTGGACAGACCAATTAGTAGATGTCTCTGATGTAATTGAACCAGTCAAAAGTTCTTATCCTGAGACAACACTAGAAGATGTTCACTATTACAATAATGTCGCTAAAAAACGGAGTTACTATGCAGTCCCCCTTCATCAAGGGACAATTCAAATTTTCTACTGGCGAGACTTATTAAAGCAAGTAGGTCGGAGTGAAAGCGATATCCCCAAAGATTGGGATAAATTTTGGGAGTTTTGGAAGCAAGTGCAAGATGACTTGCAAGCAAAGCAAAAACAACTGCAACAGAATATTTACGGGTTGGGTTTTACTTACTCCATTGGAGCTTCTGACACTTACTATATGTTTGAGGAGATTTTAGAAGCATACGATGTCCAACTTCTAGACTCCAAAGGTCAACTCCTCATTGATGACCCTAAAGTGCGTCAAGGTATTATTAAGGGCTTAGAGTGGTATGCAAAATTTTATCAACAGGGATACGTACCCCCAGATGCGATAAATTGGTTAAATCCAGACAATAATCGCAACTTGTTAAACCGTGCTGTGGTTATGACACCCAATACGACCCTAGCGATTCCTATTGCTGTGCGTCAAGATCGTGATACCTACCTTAACAAACTTGGGACTCTAGAATTTCCTAATAAACCTAATGGCAAACCTATGCGCTACTTAGTCCTCTATAAAGAAGCAGTTCTGTTTGCTAAGTCTAAAAACCAGAAAATAGCCAAGAGTTTTCTTGGTTATTTAATCCAACCAGAGATAATGGGAAGTTACCTTAAAGCTACTGGAGGTCGTAATTTCCCAGTACTTAAGTCTGTCTGGAAAGATCCTTTTTGGACAGACCCAAGCGACCCGCACATTTCGGTTGTGGCAAAGACATTAATCACGCGCCAAACGCGCTCATATTACAGTGCCCAAAACCCTGCCTACTGCATAGTTTTAGAGGAAAATGTTTGGGGCAAAGCTCTCCAACGAATACTTGTAGATCATATCACCCCAGAGCAATCAGCAGATGAGGCAATTAACCGAATCAAGCAAATTTTTGCTCAATGGAATTAAGTCAGAAAAAAGGTAACTTTAATTATATAAACTTATTTGTTGCTAACATCAAAAATATATTTCTTGCATAAATGGTAGATAAAAAGGTAATAAGTTTTATATCAACATTAGCAGCGCTAACTTTTGCTAAATGTCTGTTGGATTTCAAACCTGAAAACTTCTCGTGTTTTTTCTCGGTTATTTTCCTTTGAGTCGCAAAGTGACCATAACTTATGAAGTTCTGGAATCAGCACCTGACCACTAAAGTTGCCAGTTCATTCTTGCTCTTGTCACTGGTAAGCGTTGCTGTGGTTGGAGGAGTTGCCTTTATCAAAGCGAGGGAGGCTTTAAAGCAAGCTGCCTTTGATCGACTCAATGTAACTGCAACACTTAAGGAGGAAGAAATAACTCGGTGGTTTGAAGATCAACAGCGAGATTTTCTACTTGCAACTCAATCTACAGACGTACAAGCGCATCTTAAGATACTCCTAACTAGTGAAAAAAGTAACGCAAATTATCAGGCCGCTTACACTGTTGTCTCTAAATATTTAATTAGAGTCGTCAGACTTAAACCTAATCTCAAAGAAATTTTCATTCTCGATCGCAGTAATCGAATTATTCTATGCACTGACAAAAAGCGTGAAGGTCAGTATGAAATTTTAGGCAACATTACTTATATTGAGCAGGTTGAACCAGGAGATGCTTTTAACCCAAATTTCTACGTTTCACCGTTGACTGGTAAACCATCAGTTACCTTGGCAACATCTTTGCGTAACACCGCAGGGGTAAGACAAGGTGTGATTTTAGCTCATCTGAACCTAGACCGAATTGATAATATCGTTCGGGAACGCACAGGTTTGGGTAAAAGCGGCGAAACTTATTTAGTTGGCTCCTTAATAACTAAAAACACCTTTATTTCCAAACCGCAAGTCAACACGCAAGACTTTCCTGAAGGAATTAGCAGTCAAGGGATTGATGAGGCAATGAGTGGAGTCAGAGGCTTTGGGCTTTATCGCAACTATGCTGGAGTGCCAGTTATTGGAATGTATCGCTGGCTTAACGATCAAGATTTGTCTTTACTGGTAGAAATGCATCAAGAAGAAGCCTTTGCCCCTGCTCGTCAACTGGCAGCGACTATTGTATTAGTAGGGTTAGTGTGTGTGGGAGGATTATTGATCGGAGTTTCTTGGCTGACGCGACAGTTGAAAATCTCTCGCGAACAGTTAGAAAATTACAGCTACCAATTGGAGGTGAAAGCCCAAGAAGCCGAAACTGCCAACCGTACCAAAAGCGAATTCCTGGCAAACATGAGCCACGAACTTCGCACTCCCCTCAATAGCATCCTTGGCTTTACCCAACTCATAACGCGCGATCGCTCTATCAATCCTTCCCATTTGGAACATTTAGAAATTATAAGTCGCAGTGGCGAGCATTTGCTGACCTTGATCAATGATGTGTTGTCAATGTCCAAAATTGAGGCAGGTCGAACAACATTGAATGAAAATAGTTTTGATTTGTATTCTTTGCTTGACTCGCTCCAAGAAATGCTGCAAATAAAAGCAGAATCTAAGGGATTACAACTGATATTTGAGCGTAGTCCCAAAGTTCCCCAATTTGTGCATACAGACGAAAGTAAATTGCGTCAAGTCTTAATTAACCTTCTTGGTAACGCTATCAAATTTACTCAATTCGGTGGTGTTAGTTTGCGCGTGAGAGAGAAGACTGAAAATTTGGAAACTTCTAATCCTCAATTATCAATCTTCAGTCACCTTCATTTTGAAATAGAAGATACTGGTCTTGGCATTGCACCAGATGAACTGGACAATTTATTTAAACCATTTGTCCAAACAGAAGCCGGTCGCATATCTCAACAAGGGACAGGTCTGGGTTTAACTATTAGCCAACAATTTGTGCGCCTCATGGGTGGTAACATTACTGTTAGCAGTACTTTAGGTCAAGGAACAATTTTTGCTTTTGAAATCAAAATTAGCCCAGCAGAAATAACTGAAGTTCAAACTCGACAGTTATATCAGCGAGTAATTGGTCTAGAGGCTAATCAACCGAAATACCGAATCTTAGTAGTAGAGGATAAATGGGAGAATCGCCAACTCCTAGTCAAAATGCTTGCATCGCTTGGCTTCGAGGTGCGTGAAGCTGAAAATGGTAAACAAGGAGTAAGCATCTGGGAAACCTGGGAACCGCATTTAATTTGGATGGATATGCGGATGCCAGTGATGGATGGGTATGAAGCCACCAAACAGATCAAGGCTCATTTAAAAGGTCAGGCTACCGTGATCATTGCTCTGACTGCTAGTGCCTTTGATGAAGAACGAACTGTGATTTTATCTACAGGCTGTAACGATTTTGTGCGTAAGCCCTTCCGAGAAGAAGTAATTTTGAAAAAAATGGCGAAATATTTAGGGGTACGTTATGTCTATGAGCAAGAAGCACCTAAACAAGTCCAATTAGCAGAAAGTTCTGACCTTGAGCTTTTCTCATTAGAAAAAGAGTTGGCTAAAATGCCCTCTGAGTGGATAGCACAGTTACACCAAGCGGCACTACGTACAGATGAAAAGTTGATTTTCAGCCTGATTGAGCAAATTCCTGAAGAATCTGCACCTCTGACTAATGCCCTAACTGATTGGGTCAATAACTTTCGCATTGATAAAGTCATTGATTTAACACAACCAGAACAAAATGGATAAAAATCAGGTTCAGCCACCCAAAGCAAATATTCTACTTGTTGATGATACTCCAGACAATCTGCGACTTTTATCTGCCATGCTAACTCAGTTGGGGTATGAAATTCGCAGAGTAATTAACGGGCAAACAGCTTTAAAAACAGCGCAAGCTGCCCCACCCGATTTAATTTTGCTCGACATCATGATGCCAGATATGAATGGCTATGAAGTCTGTCAACATCTGAAAGCTTCAGAGAAAACTCGCGACATCCCAGTGATTTTTATCAGTGCTTTGGATGAAGTACTCGACAAAGTTAAAGCCTTTGCCGTCGGAGGAGTGGATTACATCACCAAGCCGTTTAGTGAAGAAGAGGTTTTTGCCCGTGTTGAGAATAATTTGACTATTCGCAGGCTGCAAACGCAACTCACGGAGCAAAATGTACGTCTGCAACAGCAAATTATCCTTAGCGAAGCCTCCCAAAAAGCTCGCCAAAAAGCAGAGTCAGCACTGCGACTCAGCCAGTTTTATTTAGACAAATTTAAATATCCTATCTATTTTGTGAATTCAAATGCCCAGTTTGTATATGTGAATGAAGCAGCTTATCGTACTCTGGGGTATACCCACGAACAATTGCTAAGTATGACTGTTCATGATATTGACCCAAATTTTCCAGCAGTTACTTGGCAGTCAAAATGGCAAGAATTTAAATATAAAAACTCTTTCACTTTTGAATCTACTCACCTTACTCAAGATGGTCGAGAAATAAGCGTGGAAATAACCATCAATTATCTGGAGTTCGACGGTCAAGAATATCATTGTGTGAGTGTCAGCAATATTTAAACTTGCTAACAGGGTTAAGATCGCCAAAGCTGAGTGATTGGGTTTTAGGAATTTAGATTGAATAGGCGATCGCACAATATGGTTCAGATAAACTTTTTTCTCCTCCCCTGCTTCCCCTGCTTCCTCTGCTCCCCCTGCCTGTCTCAACGAATAAATTTCCTAACTGAACCGTATTGGGCGATCGCAACTTTAGTCTACGAGAAATAGGCGTTTTCAGGCATTCAGGAACAAAAACGCAAAATTGGGGCGATACGAAAGGATGAAATTAATCATCTTGCCGAAAAGGTTAATATGACCTTTTCAGACGTTTACTGACCTATTTTACATAAATTTAACTACACTTTTTTGAAAAATCCCTTACTACCTAAGACTTTTTCATGCTTAGAAAACTGGGTGATTATCTTAAATTAAATGCAGGGTTACATCAACCCCAAACAAAATTTCAATAAGGATAGAAGTCATATCTTTATCAGATGAACTGCGAAAAAGATTTTTTTAATAGTTGATGAGAAAAATAACTCTTTAAAGAGTTGCTTTTGTAACTGCAAATTTACAGTAAGGATTTACAACAAGTATGAATCTAACCAAGAATGAAATGGAATATGAAAATGCAGTTTTGGACGATCAAGACGTTCAAGAGAGTTTAAAAAGTATCAACGCTAAATTTGGTGATTTTTGCACCCGTGTAGCAGGTGAAGCGTGGGGTCTGCCTTTAATCGACCAAAAAACAAAAGCTCTAATTACAATCGCAGTAGATGTTGTGAATCAAAATCAAGTAGGCCCAGGTAGTCCGTTCGGAGCACATGTACAAATGGCTCTCAAGCAAGGAGCCACTGTTGCAGAGATAGAAGAACTCCTTTTATTTATGTGCGTTTATGGGGGTTTCAATAAGGTTGCTGGTTGCTTTGGTAGCCTCAATGAGATTCTTAGTTCCCAAACTTAATATTTCGCCTCAATTAAGACAAAAAATGTGGACAAAGGAGAGCAGCAATGATGTTAACAACTAGAAAAGCCGATTATGCAATCCGCGATCAAAAAGGTAAAGTAGCCTTTTATGTGCTTTTGTGGAAACGGAGAGGAATTTCCCTAGAACTTTTCGATGATTACTGGAGAGATGTTCATGGCCCAGTCTGCGCGCGATTACCAAGTCAGCACCAATACTGGCAGTTCCATCTGTCTCAAAATGAAGGTGGTTTATGGCCAACTATTAAAGGTATTGAGTATGTTTGTCCTGAAGAAGATCAGTTTAATGGCATTGCTGAATTAACCTTTGAGTCAGAAGCAGAACGTAATATCTGGTTTAAATCTGCTGCCATTCTCATGGATGACGAGCACAATATATTTAGCAAAGCGATCGGTTATAACTCTAGCTCTGACAATTCTAAAACCTATATTGATAGCATTCCCTCAGGAGATCCCAACGGCAAACTGAATCTGATTAAGTTCCACGTTATGGTGAAGAAATCTGACGCTGTGAGCGTGGAAGCTTTCCGCAGATATATGACAGATAGCTTTGCACCATCTGTTATCCAAAGTGATTCTGTCCTCAAGTTCCGGCTGCATTTATTTGAGGAAGTAGATAATTCCCGCCCAGATGCGGCTGGGGTATCTCATTATGAATCTTCAGACAAGCAGTATCAAGCTGCCTTTGAAATTGCCTTTGCCAATCCTCTGGAAATGGAAACATTCTTTGCCTCTAAAGAATATGCTACTGCTGTTAAAGACCAGATTCAGTACGTTCAGCGTATTTTACCATTTCCAGAACGAACTGCTTACACTTTTGTTTACGACGGCAAGATGACGCTGGCGGGTCAACGGAGTTCTACAGTTGCAGAACTGATCGCAAATATCGGCGCAACCAATCAACTAAAGGAGGACGTAGTTTGTCTTATGCTCGAACAAAAACTTATATCTAACTCGAATGGTTTAAGCAATGGTTCCCAAAACGCTGCAAGCACATTCATTAATAAACGTACTAATTACTATAAAGATTTGGCAGCAGATTATTCTCGTCCGGGGCTTGTAACTGCTTATGTAGCGAAAAAACTGATTGAAGATGCTGAAAAGTTTGTTGGAATGAAAGAAAGGATATTGCCACAGATCAGTCCTAATTATACTGTTGAACAGATTGAACAAGAGAATAAAGAATGGTGGCCAACCCATTGTGAGGCATTAAGGCAGGGACGAGGCGATATTTTAACCGGTGAATATCGTGAAGATTTGGTTTATTTTTGCCAGGATGGGCCCTATCAAGGGTTAGCACAGCAAAAAGAGCGCGAACAACATTGGTGGGCATTAATTGCTCAACCAGGTGTAACAATGTGTTGGCCAATCGTCATGTTTCATGGTGAAGTTACCTTCTTTGAATGGAAGTGTGTAGATGATGAAACCAACGAAACACTTGCTAAGGGAAATGTTACTTGGATTCGCCGTGGTCATAGAGGCGGATGTTACCTTAAAACTGAGCAATTGACTTTCTACCGCGATGTTTTTGCTCCTAGTGGATTATTGAAACTGATCGCTACAGCTTAGGATGACAGACAAGCGGGTATACAAAAATTTGCAAGAGTTGGAACTGCAAATTTAAAAAATATTAACCCGAATGGTTACTTTGTGACTCGTGTAGATCGTGAAATATGTAGTCTGCCATTAATTGACCAAAAGACTAAAGCGGTGATTGCGATCGCAGTTGATATTGTCAACCAAAATCATCAAGCTTCCAGTAATCCTTTTACAAAACATATAAACATAGCTCTCAAATAGGGAGCTACTCACGAAGAAATTGCAGACATTCTTTTGTTCATGTGCGTTTACGCAGGATTCAATAAAGTCGCAGGCTGCTTCGGCATCCTTAATAAGATTTTTGAAACAAGGAAAAAGGTAATGACAACAGCAATGAGAAGAGTTGATTACTCAATCCGCGACCAAAAAGGCAAGTTAGCCCTCTATCTTTTGTTATGGAAACGCAAAGGCATTTCCCAAGAACTTTTCGATGACTACTGGAGAAACGTACATGGCCCCCTCTGTGCCCGCCTTCCCGGACAGCATCAATACTGGCAGTTTCACCTAGCTAAAAATGAAGGTGGCATTTGGCCGAAAGTTGCTGAGGTAGATTACACCTGTACTGAAGAAGAGCAGTTTACTGCAATTGCCGAATTAACTTTTGAGACAGAAGCTGAACGCGATATATGGTTCAAATCTGCCGCCATTCTCATGGATGACGAGCATAACATATTCAGCAAAGCAATTGGTTACATAACTAATTCTGGCAATTCTAAAACCTATATTGATAGTATCCCTTCAGGAGATCCCAACGGAGAACTAGGTGTAATTAAGTTCCATGTCATGGTGAAGAAATCTGATGCTGTGAGCGTGGAAGCTTTTCGCAGATATATGACAGACAGCTTTGCACCAGCTGTTATCCAAAGTGATTCTGTCTTAAAATTCCGACTGCATTTGTTGGAGGAAGTAGATACTTCTCGCCCAGATGCACCTGGAGTATCTCATTATGAAGCCCCAGAGAAGCAGTATCAAGCTGCCTTTGAAATTGCTTTTGCTAATCCTCTAGAAATGGAAACATTCTTTGCCTCTAAAGAATATATTGCTGCTGTTAAAGACCAGGCTAATTACATACAAAGGCTTTTACCATTTCCAGAGCGAACTGCTTACACCTTTGTTTATGACAGCAAGATGACTCTAGCAGGTCAATGTAGTTCTAATGTTGCGGATTTGATTATGAAAGTAGGTGCGACAAATCAACTTAAGGAGGACGTAGTTTCTCTAATGAACGGCAAACAAAATAAACAGAATGGTAAGTCTGGATTAGGTCATTACTTGCAAGGTGTACAACATTTTGGAATCACTGTTTATGACATGCCAAAATCTTTAGAATTTTACCTTGAAGTATTGGGAGGTAAAGTCGCTATTGGTGGAAATGGATTTTACGGCGAAGCATTGCACAATTTGATGTTTCAAAAAGAGGAGGTTGAAGCCATTGAAAAAGGAATCAATCCAAAGTCTCTAGGAGTTGCCAACATTAGAGATGGTTCAGACATGTCTTTAGATGTCAGATTCATTTCTTTTGGCAATACAGTAGTTGAAATCATTCATTTCCGAGATGCTAAGTTAACACTTGCTGCACCGAATGCTTTTGAAAAAATACCTTCCTCTGTTGGTTACACCAATGCACCACACCTTTCCTTCTATGTGAAAGATGATGTAGATATTGATGCCTTTGCGAAAGAATTAGAAGAGGAATGTCAAAGACGAGGGCTGACTGAGGTAGTTGTTAATCGTATTATTCGGGCTAACTCGGCAGAAGAAATGAAAAAACTTGCTCCCCAATTTGCCAAGACAGATTTTACTGGCGATTTTGAAGGATGGGCACTATTCTACTGCAAAGGGCCAAATGGGGAACAATTAGAATTCAACCAAGTTACTCGTAAAGCCAAAGAAAACTTTACTAGAGCAGAGGCAGAATATAACCAAGCTAATGGGACAAATTATTGGTTTTTAAATTCTCAGAAACCAAAATCAAATGCTCAGGGGCTTTACGCTACATACAGTGTTCCCGTTAATGCTCCTTTAGAAACTGTTTGGGATGTTTTGATGGACAAAATACAAAACCCCCAACCATATATTCCCCATGTAGTTGAAGAACTGAAGATTTTAGAAATATATGACAATGGCATTCTCCGCGAAATTAGAACGCCGGGAATGCACATGAAAGAAAGAGTCATTGTAGACAAGCAAGCTGGAAAAATAACATTCACTGTGGTGGATCATCCACTGTTTACTGGTGAATTGAGTAACCAGGTGACACTACCTTCTAATGGTAATTCTGGGTCTTTGCCAATTCTAACTTACACAATAAATTTGCAGCCTATTAGTGACAAAGCCCTCGCGCAAGTAGAAGCCCAATGGTTTATTAAAGCTGCTCAACCAGAAGCGATCGCTCAAGCTGCTCAACATCTAAAACATATCATTGAAAGTAAAAATAATCAGGAGAAAAAAACAATGGTAGTCGCACCTTCACAGACATTTGTTGGTACAAAATCTGAAATTGTCCGGCGGATGTTTCAAGCTGGCGAATCGATGAATGTAGAAAACTTCGTTAAGTTCTACACCGAAGATGCCCACTATCAATTCAGCAACTTCCCCGTTGCTTATGGCCCACAAGGTATTAGAGACTCTTCTGTTAGTTTCCTAGAAACGGTTGCCAAAGTTTACCACCATATTAAAAATATGTGGGAAGTAGGAAACACAGTTGTTTGTGAAATGGATGTCACATACATTCGCCATGATGGTAAAGTTTTTACACTTCCTTGCTGCGACACAATTGTTTTTAAAGGCGATAAAGTCCAAGAACTGCGGATTTATATGAATATCGATCCGGTATTCGTCTTTGATAACAATGAAACACAGCCAAAAGCTGCTACATCTAGTGGTTCATTGACGAAAACGCTGGAAAAAATGTATGAGGCTTTACACGCCGAAAATTGGGATCAATTTATGTCGTTCTTTACCCCCAATTTACTTTACAAAATCGGTGCAAATGACCCTGTAATTGGGCCAGAAGCCTGTCGAGATTTATTAAGTCATATTTATAAAACTCTCAAACTCACAACCCACAATACACGAGGAATTTGGGAGATTGGCAATACCATTATTTTAGAAATGGATGCTAATTATATCCATAAACAAGACAAACGATTTGTTCAAGTTCCTTGCGTCGATATCTATCGTTTTGATGGCGATAAGATTTACGAATGGCGAGTTTATCCAGATGCATCTGCAACAGGTGTGCAGATTTAAAAGTTATCTAATGTAGCAGTCCTAATTTATTTGTGAAATCTTCTCTTTCTTTTACTCTTTGCGCCCATTGCAGTTTATTTAGGACTTACGCAAAAATTGCTTAAAAGCTTAACTTATCGAACCGCCAAGACGCCAAGAACGCCAAGAATCGTAGAGTTTGCGTAAGTCCTATTATTAAGAAAATACTTTTCACAACTCAAATAGGATTGCTACATAGCAATAGCGAATATACCCACATTCCTTTCCCCTTCAACCAAAAATTGTCCGGTGTATCTCGATAATCGAACAGCCAAAAATTCCACTACAAATTCTTGAATACAAGTTAACTAAAAGCAATAAACTTATATGACACATCCAATCGGTTCTATACCAATCCATTCTCCCAACGAACCAAATCATTCAGACCAGCCAGATCATGCTCACTCGTCCGAGCATCAAACTTCAAATGGTATTCAATCCCTCAATACACTTGGATTTGTCGATGACTACTTATTTGTTCCCCAAGATGCTCCATTAAATGAACGTCCAGCACTTTATACCTCTGGTGATTTATACACGCTTTTAGCAACATCACAAGAAACTAATTTTGCTTTCAATGCATTTGATTTCTTTGTTCCGCCAGGAGGTGGGCCACCACCACACATCCATAATTACGAACATGAGGCTTTTTTTGTCGAAGAAGGAAGTGTTAATTTCTTTTTAGGTGATGAAGCTGGGGTTCCAGGAAGCGACAAATTCTTTGTTTTGGATGCAGTACCTGCTGGAACCTTGATATTCGGCCCAAGATTAAGACCTCATGGATTTTCCAACCCTGACTTTACAGAGGCTAAATCAGGAACAAATAAAGGAGCGAGAATTCTTTCACTCACAACTCCTGGGGGGCTAGATTTCTTATTTGGATTTGCGGGTGAGCCAGTCAAAGATAGAAATGACCCAATTCCTGCTCCACCTCCTGGAATTAACCCTGCATTTATCGAATTTGGGCAGCGAACTGGTTATCGTGGCGAATCCTTTCCTAAAGGTATAGCGTTTCCTGGGTATACACCGCGTGAAGGCACTCCCAAGTATGTTTTGGTGCTTCCAGATGATGCGCCTGCGGGGCTGGAGGAAAAGCTAAAAGCTCAAGTGGCTGGTATTGATGGGTTTAGTATTTGGACTGCAAGCGAGCGACCAAAAATTTCTGGGCCGTTTGGAGTTGAGTACACTTCTTTGACTAGTTTTGCAGAATCAGCAGACTATTTAGGTAATCATCCTTCATATAACCAATTTTCCCTTGCACCCAAAACAACTAATACCTTTGCTAGCTCCTATTTAAATAGGAATCAGGTGGTAGAGCCTACAGAATCGCTAGCAACTGGAACTGCTAATGTCCAATTAAATCAGGCAGGAGAGCTTGAATATAAATTGACAGTTACAGGTTTGGATTTTGGGGAATTAGTAGCAGATAAAACTCCCCAAACTCTTGGTAGTGAGCTAGATGATGTCATTGGGATTCATATTTATTCAGGTAAACGCGGCAGCAATGGTTCAGACGTATTTAGTATTTTAGACCCGGTTCATCAAGATGAAACGGAGTTAAGTATCACTTTGAATCCTGATAAGTCTGCCACCATTAGTGGTGTCTGGAATCTCACAGAGAAGGAAATTCCCACTACCCTGAGTGATTTCGTCAAAAATAGTGGTTTGCCAGGACAAGAGAGCGAATTCTATTTCGAGATAGATACTGAAGGAAATAAAAAAGGTGATATTCGGGGTCAAATTGCTCGTTCCACCAATGATTTTCCTACACCTATTAAAAGCGAGAACTCTGAGGTATTTTATGTTAGAGAGGGAGAATTATCTTTCAAAATCAATAATGAAGTTAGGTTGGCACAGCCAGATACTTTTGTCTATGTGGCACCAGGAAATGAGTACTCCTTTGGTAACTTTGGTACTGGAAAAGTCGAGTCGTTGGCAGTCTCAATTACACCAGCAGAACTTGAACCAGTACCTGTAGTGTCACCTTTAAAACCTCAAACTAATATCTCGCCTAAACAGCTTGTCTTCTTAAGTGATGGAGATGATTTTTATCGACCAAATAAGAGTGGTCTCCAGAACACACAGACAACTTACAATTTTCACGCCGATTACGAGACGAAAAATAACTTTAAGGGCATCGCTTCAAACCTTGTACAGGTAACACCGTCATGGCAAAGTACTAATGCTCCCTATGATTTGGACAAACTCACTGGATTGGTCTACGGACAGACTGACTTTGCTACTGGCAAATTTAACTTCAACACAGATCCAACAAAATTTGGCTTACAGGGTTTACCGACTGGCTCGATAGTGCTGCAAGGAAGCAACGACGACAAGTTGTTTGCCACTGATAACGCTAACGGTATGGTCGATTTTGAGAAACTCACATCCACATCTTCTGGTACTTACACTCTCACTGGCGGAGAGGGCAAATTTAAAGGTGCTACTGGCACGCTGAACTTCTCCGAAACTGGCAAACTCAGTACAAATCCAAGCGATCCCCTTAAAGGTGAGGCTTCAATAACTGGCTCTTTTCAAGTTCCAGGGTCGAAACCCGGTTTTCGGATTTATGCAGGTGAAGGCAATGATGAACTCTATGCTACTGAGGAAGACCGCGTATTTGGCGAGGAAGGAAATGACTTGCTTGATGCCTCTAGTGGTAAAGGTTATAACCTTCTTGATGGTGGCGAAGGAAATGATATTCTCATCGCCGGTAGCAACGATCAACTTGTTGGTGGTGACGGAGACGATACCCTGATTATCTCCAAAGGTGGTGGCAATCTCCTCTACGGTGATGCTGGAGCCGATCAGTTCTGGATTGCTAATGGTAGATTACCTGATGCAGTTGCTGACACTAGGCAACAAATTGATTTCGGTCTACTACCGTTAAGCGATACCAAAAATACGATCGCAGATTTTGAACAAGGGATTGACAAGATTTACATTCAGGGAATTAGCGGTGTCTCCTCGTTTAATGACTTGAAACTACTGCCTGTCTTTGGCGATATTCGCAGTACAAGTATTATTGCTCAACCTAGCGGGATTAATGGTGAGATATCCCTAGCAAACGTGACTGGTGTTTTGTTCAACCAACTTTCAGCTGCGGACTTTGTTTTCAGCTAGAGGGAATGGCTTTTTCCCAGTTCTCGAATTAAGACACAACGAAATAACGCACCTTTTTACCAAGAAGGGGAAAAGGGGAAAGGGTAAAGGGCAAGGGAAGAAGAAAAAACTTTTCCCCACAAGGTATAGAGCAAGTATTTTTAAATGTGGAGAACAAGAAAAGAAGATTTTTGAGACACGTAGTGCGATAACTTAGCAGCGTCCATAGTTAAAACCCCTGCTTTTAAGTCACTGGTTCCCTTTCTCCTTTCCCCTTCTTTTTCATTCAGTTTAGGGTTTACGCAAGAATTTTGTGAAGCGAATAGTCCTATTAGTATTAACTCGGAATTAAGAGCAAAAATGACTACCATCAGCGAAGAAGCTAATCTACTTACCGTGATCAACGTCTTCACAGTTGAAAATCCTCAAGAGCAGCAGTTTTTAGTCGATCACCTAGTAAGTAACATCGAAAAAGCTAAAAAGCAAGAGGGTTTGATATCTGTGAATATCCACAAAAGCTTGGATGGCACACGAGTTATAAATTATGCTCAGTGGAGCAGCAAGGAAGCATTAGAAACGGCTCTGAAAAGCCAAGAATTTATGGCTCCTGTAGAGAAAGCTGTAGAATTCCCTCACGATTTTCACTTGTACGAAGTCGTCTTTACAACACAACCATAGCGATCGCATTTTTTCAAAGGTGTAAGGGTACAGGGATGTACGAGAAACACTTGCTCATAATCTTTGTTTCCTTACCCAGTACTCCCCTAACTCTTCACTAATGATACAAGAAATTTTATGGTCACTAAGACTGCAACAGATTCCCGGCGTTGGCTGGCGCTGATCCTGCTGTGTGCGACACAGTTTATGTTCGTACTTGATGTATCAATTATTAATGTTGCTCTGCCCTCAATGCAGTCAGCGTTCGATTTTTCACAACAGAACCTCCAATGGGTGATTAACGCCTATACACTTGCCTTTGGTGGCTTTCTCCTACTCGGTGGTCGTGCAGGAGACTTACTCGGTCATCGTCGCGTTTTCATCGTTGGACTGACTCTATTTTCTTTAGCCTCACTGATGGGTGGTCTTGCAACTTCTGGAGCTATGCTGATTACAGCACGTAGTCTTCAAGGTTTAGGCGCTGCCCTTAGCTCTCCGACGGCGTTATCGATTCTTACCATGACCTTCACTGAAGGCTCGGAACGCAACCATGCTTTAGGAGTTTGGGGGGCTACGGGTGCATCAGGTGGCGCAGCTGGTGTACTTTTGGGTGGAATACTGACTGGGATGCTGGGTTGGGAATGGGTGCTATTTGTCAACGTACCGATCGCTGGTGCAGCAGTTCTGTTAGCTCCAATATTTTTGAATGAGACTGTCACGGAAAAAGATTCTCAGCAATTCGATTTAGCAGGCGCTTTCTGTAGTACAACAGGGTTAATTCTGCTTGTCTTCACAATCGTGAACGCTGAAGGGCACTTGGTGCAGACACTTGGATTACTCTGGCTGTGTGTGTTACTTTTCGCTGGTTTCATTATTATTGAGCTGCGATCGCCTGCGCCACTAGTGCCGTTACGAATCTTCCGTCTACGTAATCTCACCGGAGCCAACCTTGTCACTTTGGTTCATGGCACTGGGCCGTTGTGTACCTTGTTCTTTATTTCACTCTATCTCCAGCAGGTGCTAGGCTTGTCGGCACTCGACTCAGGACTCGCCTTCTTACCTTTTGCGTTGGCTGGTGGTGCTTCCTCTGGGTTTGCCTCGGTGCTGGTGAATCGGTTCGGTGTCAAACCTGTTTTGACAGCCGGGATGCTTTTAATGTCCCTTGGTCTGGTACTCTTCGCCCAAGTTGCTGTCGGTGGCAGTTATTTAATCCATGTGCTACCTGCTTCGCTCATTGTCGGTGCTAGCGCTGGTCTTTCCTTTGTGCCGTTAACTATTGCTGCTTTCATGTCGGTCAAAGCTGAAGATGCCGGACTAGCCTCCGGGTTGCTGGCTACTAGTCAGCAGGTAGGTGCTGCTATAGTTCTGGCGTTGCTAGTAGCAGTTGCTAGCGCTCACACTAAAGGAATTATTGCGGCGCAAGGTGAATCACCAGCAGTATTGGCAAGCGCGTTGACTCAAGGCTTTCAGTCTGCTTTCTACCTCGGTGCTGGTTTAGTGGCACTGGGTGCGATCGCCGCATTTTTAGTTATCCAACAACGAATCAAACACTCCCGTCTTGATTAGCGCCTCCTCATATTTCGCTGACAAGAAACAGAACAAATCTCCAGTCTGCATTTATCAACAAATTGGCATTCAATACATACAAATAATTAAGAAGTGAGCTAGCTATGACTACTGATTTGAAAGGAAAAATTGGTGTACTTATTGAAGAACATTTCGACCAAACTGAATTTCGCAAATTCAATGAGTACTTTCCTCAACAAGGCTATGAAGTAGAATACATTTCTCATTTGTGGGGCAATCCACAATTAACATTCGGCTCAAATCCCGATAACGGTGAAGTTGAAGATCATGTAGTTGTAACCACAGAAGTTAACGATATAGATCCATCTGACTACAAAGGAATTATTTGTATCGGCGCTTATGCTATGGATCGGCTGAGATATCAAGTTTCTGTAAAGAAAGGTCAGAAAAATCAAGCTCCGGCGGTAGTTTTTCTTAGAAAAGCAATGAATACAGATGGTGTAAAAATTGGTACAATCTGTCATTCTTTGTGGCTTTTATGTGCTGATAAAGATTTGATTCAAGGTCGCCAAGTTACCTGCGCTCACAATATTATTTGTGATGTGGAAAATGCAGGTGGTGAAGTTATTTATGAAGGTGATGCCACCGCCGATTTAGTCATTGATGGCAATTTGATAACAGGAAAACATCCAGGAGTTGTAGACCAATTTATGGAAGTTTTTCTACAAGAAATTGAAGAGCAGCAACAAAAGGTAAAAGTCGGAGCAAATGCTTGAAGGTTAGTGACTGATTACTAGGAAAGAAATTATTTCAATATTTGCTTGAGGTTTGAATACCCAATCGCCAGTACCTAATTCCCAATTCCCAATCTTGGAGATAATCCTATGGATCACATGAGTTTTTCATTTTCAGACATGATCGCTGGTTATATCACCCACTTTAACCGCAGCGAAAAATCATTTGGTATCAAAACATCAGATGGACGAGAATACCAAGCATACCTCACCCCTAGCGCCTATGGTCGGATTAGCCAAAACTTAGACGAACCTTATCTCGACTGTACTGCTCGGTTTGGTGAAATGCTCACTCCCGGTCAGCATGTGTTTGCTTATGGTGTTTTCTATCCTTATGGACAAGATTATAAATTTGACGTTAAATATCTTGTTTTTCCGGGAGATGCACCCAGTAAATATCGTCATGAAGAACCAGATTGGTGGGTCAAACAAATACGTTCAATTGCTGATTCTTATCTAAAATGGCAGTTTGGCTACCCGGAACAGCCGATTGATTATAAGGAATATCGCACTTATCTCAACTTAGCTGGTAGTAAAAAGCATGATGATTTCTTACAAGAAACTGATACAATTTCTCGCTTAGTTTATGGTTTCGCCTCAGCTTACCTATTAACTGGAGAAGACCGATTTCTAGAAGGTGCGGAAAAAGGTACTGAGTATCTGCGCCAGCACATGAGATTTTACGATCCAGATGAAGATTTAATTTACTGGTATCACGGTATTCAAGTTACAGGCAACCGAGAGCAAAAACTACTAACGTCTGAATTTGGCGATGATTATGATGCCATCCCAGCCTATGAACAAATTTATGCTCTAGCTGGCCCTATCCAAACTTATCGCATAACTGGTGATCGCCGCATTCTTAAAGATGCAGAGATGACCATCGATTTGTTTGATCGCTTTTTCTTAGATAAAGATGGCGTTGGTTATTTCTCTCACATCGACCCCTTAACTTTAGACCCGCGTGCAGAATCCCTTGGTGCAAATCGCGCCCGCAAAAACTGGAACTCAGTAGGAGATCACGCACCAGCTTATCTAATCAATTTGTGGCTAGCAACTGGCGAACAAAAATACGCCGATATGCTGGAATACACTTTTGACACCATCGCTAAATACTTCCCAGATTACGAAAATAGCCCATTTGTCCAAGAAAGGTTTTACGAAGATTGGAGCCACGATACCACATACGGATGGCAGCAAAACCGCGCTGTAGTAGGCCACAACCTCAAAATAGCCTGGAATCTGATGCGGATGCAAAGCCTCAAACCCAAAGCTGAATATGCAGATTTGGCAAAAAAAATTGCTGCACTGATGCCAAATGCGGGTAGCGATCGCCAGCGCGGAGGCTGGTATGATGTGGTAGAGCGAACACTGGGCGAAAACGATGAACAATACCGCTTCGTTTGGCACGACCGGAAAGCTTGGTGGCAGCAAGAGCAAGCAATTTTAGCCTACTTGATTCTACACGGTATAACTCAAGAGCCGGAATACTTACGTCACGCCCGCGAAGCGTCAGCATTCTATAATGCTTTCTTCCTCGACCATGATGACGGCGGTGTTTACTTCAACGTTTTGGCCAACGGTTTGCCCTATTTGATGGGTAATGAGCGATTCAAAGGTAGCCATTCAATGAGCGGTTATCACTCAACCGAATTGAGCTATTTATCGGTAGTTTACACCAACCTACTAATTACTAAGCAACCAATCGACCTTTACTTTAAGCCACAGCCGGGAGCATTTAAAGATAACATCCTGCGGGTGCAACCAGATATTTTACCACCTGGAAGCGTGCGGATTGGTCAAGTATGGGCAAATGAGCAAGAGTATAGTGATTTTGATGCAAATGCATTAACAGTAAAGCTCCCCGATACTCAAGAACAAATAAAAATTAAAGTCCGAATTGTCCCGAATTAGTGAAATCAAAAGAACTAGGCGATCGCATAAATAAGAGTCCAAGAGTGCGATCGCTACTTTAAAAGTTAAGATGCCCCGCAGGTATCAGATTTTAGTTGGTGGACACTGCATAAAACTATTGTGTTTATTGAAATTTGAGATTAATACGCTATGACAATTAACATCGAATTGCTGCCAGTAACACTTTTAAACACGGCTGTCGATCAAGACCAGGCTGATTCGAATACACTCGCACCAATAACAGTGGTAGAAATAGTCGGTGATATAGACACCAATACAGCTCCCCTAGCTCAAGAGCGGATTCTACCACTAGCCCAACCTGAAGCCAGAATGATTCTGGAAATGACTAATGTGCCTTATATGTCCAGTGCTGGCTTAAGGATGCTGCTGTCGCTGTACCGGCAATTATCTGCTAAAGGCGGACAGATTATTTTGGTAGGACTTTCCGAAGAAATTCAGGACACAATGTCCATGACTGGATTTCTCGACTTTTTTCAGACTCGCAACACCCTTGATGAAGCCTTAGAAACTTTCAATATCAAAGTTCAGGTCAAAGACACCTAATAGCTTGTGAGAAATCTGGGTTTAGCCCTTCCTCAAGCACTAAGGTGATTACTACGAACTCCCTTTGAAGAAGAATTCAGAAGTCAGAATTTAGCAGTCAGAATTAATCAGTCGGGGATTCAGACCGGCGCAGGAATTGAAGACCTCCAAATCTCCGATTTGGAGGGGGTTTTAGACCCGTTTATTCATCCGCTTTTTCGTTCAGAATTCATACTGAATTCTGGCTCCTGACTTCTGTTTGATAAAATTACAGTACAAATAAATAACCTATCACAAAACTCCAAAAGACTTACAGTGCTGGTTTATTTATTTCATACTGCATACTTCAGCTTTTTTGTACTAGCCCGATAGGAGCTATAAATGCAGAGAATTGATATCCATCCCACCCATAGTTACGAAAACTTTAAGCTACGTCCCGGTAGTCCAATTCCTTTTGGAGCAACCTTAGTACCAGGAGGCGTTAACTTTTCTATCTTTTCCCGTCATGCCAAATCCTGTACCTTAGTACTGTTCAAAAAGTACGCCCTTGAACCAATGGCGGAAATTCCGTTTCCAGAAGAGTTTCGCATTGGTAATGTCTTCAGCATGACCGTATTTGACTTGGATTACGAAAACCTCGAATACGGCTACCGCATGGACGGGCCTTTCGACCCCAAAGAAGGACACTGGTTTGACACCAGCAAAATTCTTCTAGACCCATACGCCAAAATCATCGGTGGCAGAGATATTTGGGGAGAAAAACCCGACTGGGATAATATATATCAGCATCGATCGCGTTTAGCATTTGATGACTTTGACTGGGAAGGTGAGCGTCCATTACAAATTCCTACTGAGGATTTGATTATCTATGAGATGCACGTTCGCAGTTTTACTCAGCATCCCTCTGCTGGAGTGAAGCATCCAGGGACATTTGCCGCCATCCGTGATAAAATCCCCTATCTTAAGGAGCTAGGTGTCAACTGTATTGAGCTGATGCCCATATATGAATTTGATGAATTTGAAAACAGCCGCCCTAACCCCCAAACAGGGGAAGTACTACTAAATTACTGGGGTTACAGTACTGTCGGCTTTTTTGCGCCGAAAGCTGGTTATGCAGCTACAGGCAAATATGGGATGCAAGTTGATGAACTCAAAACGTTGATTAAAACTCTGCATCAAAATGACATTGAAGTAATTCTAGATGTTGTTTTCAACCACACAGCAGAAGGTAACGATTATGGGCCGACGATTTCCTTTCGCGGAATCGACAACAAAACCTACTATATGCTGACCCCAGAGGGTTACTACTTTAACTTTAGTGGCACTGGTAACACCCTCAACTGTAATAATCCAATTGTTCGCAATATGGTACTCGACTGTCTACGCTATTGGGCTGCTGAGTATCACATTGATGGCTTCCGCTTCGATTTGGCGGCGATTCTGGGACGTGACCCTTGGGGCGCACCACTCTCTAACCCACCACTTTTAGAAAGTCTTGCGTTTGACCCAATTCTCGCTAACTGCAAACTCATTGCTGAAGCTTGGGATGCAGGTGGTCTTTACCAAGTCGGTTCTTTTCCAGCATTTGGGCGTTGGTTAGAGTGGAATGGTAAGTACCGTGACACTATTCGTAAATTCCTTAAAGGTGAACCAGGGCTGGCGGGAGACATGGCACAGCGACTACAAGGTTCACCGGATCTCTATGCTTGGGCTGACCGTGGCCCGACAGCTTCGATTAATTTCATTACCTGCCATGATGGTTTTACGCTGATGGATTTAGTTTCATACAATGGCAAACACAATGAAGCCAATGGTGAAAATAACAACGATGGTACTAATGATAACGAAAGCTGGAATTGTGGCTGGGAAGGTCAGACTGACAATCCAGATATCAACACCTTGCGCCGACGACAGATAAAAAATGCTGTGGCTATGTTGATGGTTAGCCAAGGAGTGCCAATGATCCTCATGGGGGATGAGGTAGGACGCACACAATACGGGAATAATAATACTTATTGCCACGATAACGAACTCAACTGGCTGGATTGGAGATTATTGGAATCTCATGCAGATTTGTTTAAGTTTTTTAAAGACTGTATTGCTCTTCGTAACGCCCATCCTGTGCTGAGAAATAAATACCACTTTCGCAATGTGGATTATGTCGGCAGTGGCTATAGCGATATTACTTGGCATGGAACTCAAGCATGGAACGCTGACTGGTCTAACGAAAGTCGCATCGTGGCTTTTATGCTTTGTGGTCAACACGCTAAAGAGGGGACGGTAACTGACAATTACATATATGTGGCGATGAATATGCATTGGGAAAGTCATTGGTTTGAGATACCAGAACTTCCCCAGGAAATGCAGTGGCATGTTTGTGTTAACACTGGTGCTGCTCCTCCAGAGGAAAGTTGGGCACCAGGGACGGAACCATTACTGCAAAACCAGCACGGATTGTTTATCGGAGGTAGATCGGTAGTCATATTAGTGGGTAAATAATACAATTCGCAAGTTCTAGAGATATCAGGACTGAGGTAAAATACCTCCCAAACTCTTACTCCTCTACCTTGTGCCAATCACTACAACCTGGGGATGCCACTACGAATAGACCCACCGTAACGCGCTGGTTTCTCTGCATACTCTGCGGCAAGATGCTTCTCTGCGTTCGCGCAGCGTGTCGCAGACAGATGCTTTGCGTAGCTTGCTTCTCTGTAGGAGTATGCGTCCACGTTTTTCTATAATTATGCGTAAGTCCTGGAAAATCTCAAACGGTACATGGTATAAGATGTGTCATGCCTAAAATTATATCTGTCCACTCATTTCGGGGGGGCACTGGTAAATCAAATATAACTGCTAATCTGGCTGCTACTGTTGCTCGTTATGGGCATCGGGTTGGTATCGTTGATACTGACATCCAATCTCCAGGGATTCATGTCCTTTTCGGTTTCGATGAGGAAATGATGGAGCTTTCCCTTAATGATTATTTATGGGGGCGCTGTGATGTTGAGGATACAGCCTATGATGTTACTTTTGCTTTGAAAGAAGTAGCTAAAAAAAACAGCGCTATTTACCTTATCCCTTCCTCTCTCAATCTGGGTGAAATTACCAGAATCTTACGTGAGGGATATGACGTAGGCTTGCTACATGACGGCTTTCAAGAACTGATCGAGAGACTAAATTTAGAATATCTATTTATTGATACTCACCCTGGACTCAACGAAGAGACTTTACTCTCGATTACCATTTCCGATGCTTTGATTATCATTTTGCGCCCAGATCATCAAGATTTCCAGGGTACGGCTGTAACTGTGGATGTCGCCCGTCAATTAGAAGTGCCCCAGATGCTAATGGTTGTGAATAAAGCACTGCCAAATTTAGATTTTGATACTTTACGACGACAGGTAGAAATAAGTTACAACGCTTCAGTAGCGGGCATTTTGCCTCTATCAGAAGAAGTAGTTCACCTAGCCAGTAGAGATATCTTTTGCTTACGCTACCCCAGTCATCCCTTCAGTCAGATTGTGGAAGCGATCGCTAAACAAATTATCACATGAAATACTAATAGACATTAACCCGGTGTCAGCAGTCATGAATAAAATTAATTTTTTAGCCATAATATTTCTAATTACAAAAATAATTAGTCCCATCTCAGTTAAAGCTGAGACTCTTACTTTATCTCAATTAATTAATAATAAACTTATTGCAGAAGTAGGAGAAAGGGTTAGTAAAAAAGCTCTCTTACGAAAGTGCCAAAAAGAGTTTTGCAAGAGGTATAATCTAAGTTTAGAAAATTCAACTACTGAAGTACCACTACCAAGAGATGCTGTAGCTGAACAAGAAAAAATCTGGAAAAAGGGTTATGAAAATTATTTAGGTGCAATTTTTTCTAATCAATTAATGACATCTAACACTATTAAAAACAAACTTCAGGAAATTGAGAATGACACTGGAAAGAAATCTGCTGTTATTTATCTAATACCAACAAATAAACAGCTAGAAATACTTTTAGTAACTGCGAAAAATAACCCAATTAATAAGAGTATATCAGTAGCTAATAAAAATACTTTATTCAAAGTAACTAAACAGTTTCAAGCTGAACTTAGTAATCCTAGAGAAGTTAATACTACGAGCTACTTAGCGTCTGCACAACAACTTTATCAGTGGTTAATTGCTCCAATTGAAAAAGACCTGAAAGCTCAAAATATAGATACTTTAGTTTTTTGCGTAGGTACTGGCTTGCGCTCTGTACCTTTGTCAGCATTGCATGATGGTCAGAAATTTTTGATAGAAAACTATAATATCAGTTTAATTCCTGCCTTCAGCCTGATAGACACTCGTTACACTGACATCCGTAAATCTTCAGTTTTGGCAATGGGAGCTTCCCAATTCAAAGACTTCGATCCTTTGCCTGCTGTACCTATAGAGTTATCTACAATTGTGGAGAATCAGGGGGGGGAACGTTTCCTAAACGATAAATTCACTTTAAATAATTTGCGATCGCAACGAAAACGGCAACCTTACAAAATTGTTCACTTGGCAACTCACGGAGTCTTCCAACCAGGAACAGCTAGTAACTCCTACATTCAATTTTGGAATAATAAGTTGTACTTAAACCAATTGCGACAGTTGCAATTGAATGTTCCTACTGTAGATTTATTAGTATTGAGTGCGTGTAGAACTGCCTTAGGAGATCGGCAAGCAGAGCTAGGCTTTTCAGGGTTAGCTTTGCAAGCGGGAGTCAAGTCGGCAATGGGTAGTTTGTGGTCTGTTAATGATGCTGGGACTTTAGCGTTGATGACAGAATTTTATATGCATTTGAAAACAGCACCGATTAAAGCTGAAGCTCTTAGGCAAGCGCAAATAAGAATGCTTAAAGGGCAAGTTCAATTTAAGCAAGGACAACTGCGCTCCTCTGGGTTAAGGACAGAAATGCCTTTACCACCAGAACTATCAGAACTGGGAGATTTAAATTTATCCCATCCGTATTATTGGGCAGCCTTTACAATGATTGGCAGTCCTTGGTAGATAATACCAAGGACTGCATCTGTGGGAAAAAATAAAATAATTATGTATTTTATTCTGCCCTCTGCCTGAACCGTATTGCCTTAGAAGTAAGACTGTTAAGGAATTTTACAAGAAGTCTATTAAACGATAATATCGCTTGCCACTAGTAGTGGTGATCCTTCAAGCTGAATCTCGAAATTAGCCGCTAGATTACTATCAGTATTACCTTGGAGAATACCTCCAGAATAACGGATCTGACCTGCTGCGGTGAATGCGCGAGTTCCAATGTAAGTGAAAGCTTGGTCGCCTTTTATGATAGTGTTAGCGTCTATCTTATACCAATTTAATATAAAGCTGCATAGAATAAAGCTTCCAGGATAAAGTTGTAAGAAGAGACAGAAATTACCTGCTCAAAAGTAAGTTGGTCAAATATTTCTTGGATGCGCTCGCGTAAAGCTTGTAAAGAAGAAAAAAGTTGATTTTTGAGTGGTTTTTTGAGCAGCTGCCAAAGCCTTTCAATTGGGTTGAGTTCAGGGGCTGATGGTGGTTGAAACAGAGGAATAATATTCTCCGGCCAACGGAGCTTTGAACTTGTATCAGCCGGTGCTTGATCAACCTGTAAAATAGCGTAATCGGGCGTTGCATAAATGCGGGATGAATTAACTAAATACAGGTATTTCTCTATACTTCAAGTAATGGAGTAACAAGCGAATTGAGTATTTAAGCATATTTACTGACTTGGAATAGCATAATGTTTTGCGATGTAGACGTGCCAAATAATGACGTAAACGTGTATTTTCACCTTCTACTCTGGTCATATATGTTTTACTGACAATATGATCTCCTGGCTCAATAAAACTGGGGTAAACTTTCCATCCATCGGTAACATAAAAATAGCATTGCCACCAGCAAACAATGTCCCACAAAGGTTTAAATGTTTCAGCACTGTGGTCTCCTAAAACCCAAGCTAAAATTCCTTGACGGAAGTGGTTTACTGCTGTCCATAACCAAATTTTGTTTTTTTTGAACCGACGAAAGTCTCTAATTCGTCCAGTTCTCCAACTTCTGGTATCTCTTCTATTGGTGGTACATCTGGCAATTTTTCACCAACTTGTTTTACCCAACTAATTATAGTTGTGTGATGAACTCCTTTCTGGCGTTCAATAGCCCTAAACCCTGCACCATTAACGTATGCTTTTATACATTCGTTTTTGATCTCATTTGAGTATCCTTTTGGTGGACTATAGATATCTATAAATCGGCGTTAGCGAAGCGGGGCGGAACGCACGTCGCAGGTGACGCAAAAGTGATTTTGTTTACCTCGGCGTTTACCATTTTTTCTAATCCTCGTAGACTTACAGTATGGACAATGCACAGTAGAAGACCTCAATTCATCCCTCTATTATGCAACGCCCTATCTAGGCGTTGCATAAATGCGGGATGATTTAATTCAATACGGGTATTTCCCAATACTTCAAGTAATGAAGTAATAATCGAATTGAATATTTCAGCATATCTACTGACTTTGAATAGCACAATGTTTTGCGGTGAAGTCTTGCTAAATAATGACGCAAGCGGGTATTTTCGCCTTCAACTCTAGTCATATATATTTTACTCACAATTTGATCTCCATCGGGGATAAAACTTGGGTACACTTTCCAGACATCTGTAACATAAAAATAACTTTTCCATTGTTTAACAATTTTCCACAATGGCTCAAATACCTCTGCACTGTGATCTCCTAAAACCCAAGCTAAAATACCTTGATTAAAGTGATTTACTGCTGTCCACAGCCAAATTTTGTCTTTTTTGAACCTATAAATGTTTCTAATTCATCCAATTCGCCAACTTCTGGAATGACATCTTCTTTTGGTAAATCTGGAAGTTTTTCTCCCAGTTGTTTGCCCCAATAAATTAATGATTGCACAAGGCTGGCAGAAGATTTTGAACTTAACGCAGTCACGTTGTCGAATCTTGCAATTCCTGCCATTAGCTTGCCAAAAGTATTATTTATTATCTGAGTCTTTAGCTACCTAATTTAGTATTGCTTAGTCTGATGTTTACATAACTGATTAAAAATTTCAAATTCAATGTTGTGGGATAACCAGCTTTTTTACACAATAAAAAAGCTCGAATTTTGAAGTGCTAATTTATTTAGTTTCTGGTGACTTGATTGTTCAAATTCTTACGAGTGAATTTTCTGTTTATGTAGTTTACTTGTGCTACATATTGAAGTGCGGAATGTGGGTTATAAGTATTCATCCGAACTTGATATAACTCATCAAAAAGTAAGCGATTTCTGTAGATGCAAAGATGCCTCTGGTACGGAATTTAAATATATTTGCTAATGCTCAACTTTGCTGTTAGATAGCCCATCTTTTTGGGAAAACTAGTCTTATTAATTAGTAAATTATTATATCCTTAGATTTTTATGACAATTTCTCTCTTTTTTGGAGATGCTGGGCGTAGCTTCCTTATCCGTTCGCGGAGCGTCCCGCAGGGAAGGGGTATGGATAGCCACGGTGAAGTAAGCAGGAGGCAGAGGGTTGCAATACAGTTTAGACTGCTTTTCTACACGAGAGGCCGCGCGATCGCAACTGGTAAAAACTAAGAACATGCCTGTCTGTGGAAACTTAGCCCCAGAAGTAGCAGATAAAATTAATAACCTGGTTGGCTTGAATGCAGCCAATTTACAACTCGCTACTTATGAGGTGTTTCATGTCCGCAGTTAGCCTCAGAAAAATGCTCAACAAAAAAGAGTTGCCATCTCTACTTCATAACTTAATTTACCAGATGTTCCAACGCCACCCAATTTCATTAAGGCTTTACGCCACTTTGTTGTTTTGGTTCTGTTGTTCTAACCCTACCCAAATATGGCATTAAAAGAAACCTCAACCATGTTTACTACGCTAAAGAACCTAGAAAAAACTGGTCGCTACAGTCCCTATGAGAAAGACTTAATCCCCAAAGAGGGGCATCTTGGTTCCGGTCAGGATCTCTCGACTGATGATTCAGAAAGATGGGGAGCAACTGATCTGATCTATCCAATTTCTTTTTTATTGATGTTTAGAACAATGAAACAAATGAATAATAATTCGCTAGGACAAAAACATAAAAGTATTTTTGTAAATAAACTTAATTTAAGAGTTACTAAGAAAAAGGCTTTCTTCGGTACTCTCATCTTATTGCTTGGTTTGCTTGGAATTGGCACTTTCTGGTTTAAATCCAGATATGATTTTGATAATAAGATGACGGTTAAAATCCAAGAATTATCTAATGCCGAGTATCCAGCAAATCCTGCCCCTTTAGGCAAAAATTTTCAAAGATATTCCCAACGGAAATTAACAATTATCAAGAAAGACGAAACTCACTTCGATTTTATACTGGAACCGACAAATAAAAAAACAGCAAAGATAATTATAAAAAATGTTGATTTAAAGCTATTAGTGCCTAAAGCACCAGAATGGGTGAAAAAAGATAAAGGTTTAGAAATAATTGCCTTTACAGATCGGGAGTGGAACCGACAACAAGTTAGCTTTCCGGCAAATTCTGAAAATATAGAAATTATCGGAGGCGATGGTTTTGAAAAGCAAAATCTTGTAGAGATTGCTTTGGCTAACAATTGCTTAAATGCTGGATTTTGGGAAGTTTTGCTTTTTACGAAAGAAGATGGTAATAAATCCCTTTATTATCAAAATTGGTTTACCTTCCCATTAGGACATTATAAAAATGTATTTGAAAATATCAATAAAATTTCTTATTGGGACTATTGGTGGAGATTAGAACACTGGCAAGATCCGAGTGGTACAGTAATAAATACTAATTTGCTCAGGAAAGTGATCGATGAAAAAGAAATTGTTACCAACTTTCCAATTGATGAAAAAATCATTGTGGCAGGGGAACAAAGTAGAAAAGTTAGGACTACACTAGCAACTAATTTAACTAGCTGGGGAGATTTTTATAGGAACGAAAATAAAATCGAATTTGCAACATTTAGATCACCAGGGTTTTACGATGCCAATAAACCTTGGAAAAATGAATATTGGAGAATAGGTAAATTTGAAAAAACTATTTTAAGAAATATTAAAACTATCGGTAATCAACAAGATTTGCAGGAGATAGAATTGATATTAGGAGATACAAGAACTGGAGAGAAAAATAAATTATTGATCAGTGGCATCGATATCAAAAGTCTTCCTAAATTGCCTGTGGAAGAATATCCTAAAGGCTTATATATGCCGATGGGAATTGGGATACCTCCTTTTTATCAAAGTTACGAAGAATTAACAAAATCTCATCCAGATGAAAGCCCCTACTTCAGTTTTTTACTAGATTCAAAAGATAGATGGATAGATCATCACCACTTAGCAGTTGATGGTTCAGTAATGCACCTTGATATGGAGAATCCAAATCTTTTGCATCTTTATTTACTGTCTTATGAAAGAAATACTTTAATTACTCATCTCTTAATCTATTTGAAATGAACACCGCGCTACCACTCATTACTCAGCACTCTCTTATGCTAAAAAACCTTAAATTACTGAAAATCGCTCACCAAGGAATTCTTAAGCAATTCCTGATCACTTTCTTACCACTGTCCGTCCTGGTCGGGGGCGTGCTGATCATCATTCATCAGGCAGAGAGTAAAACTGAACGGGGCGCAATTTCGATCAACGAAAGCCGTAACGTTGAACTGCAAGCCAAAATAGCTGCTAATGATTTCAATTTAATTAAGTCAGACTTGATGTTTTTGGCTACCCAAAACGAACTACAGTCCATGCTCAAACGACCTGGGAGTACAACTGAAACACTGGAGTTAAGGCAGGCGATCGCTAAAGAGTATGTTTCCATGTCTCAGCAGAAGCAACTCTATGACCAGATTCGCTTTCTTGACATAACTGGTAAAGAAATTGTCAGAGTCAACTTTAATAAAGGTCAGCCCAGCGTTGTCCCTGACGAAAAGCTGCAAGTCCAAGCAAAGCGTTACTGGTTTAAGGATACCTTACCGCTCAAATCAGGTGAGGTCTTTGTTTCGCCACTGGATCTAAATATTGAGCGGGGCAAAATTGAACAACCGCTCAAACCAATGATCCGTTTTGGCACTCCTGTATTTGATTCTCAGGGGCAAAAACGCGGCATCGTTGTGCTTAACTATCTAGGTGAGAAATTTATCCAGAATCTGCAAAAAGAAAACTCGACAACTTTAGGCGAAATGCTGCTACTCAATGCTGATGGTTATTGGCTTAAGGGATCAAAGCCAGAGAATGAGTGGGGCTTTATGTACGAAGACCGCAAAAACCAAACCTTCGCCAAAGCCTTTCCGAAAGTTTGGCAGCAGATAGCCACAACGGAGTCGGGACAGTTCCAAACGGCTGAAGGATTATTCACCTTCAAAACCCTGTATCCTCTACTGGAAGTTCAAAAAGCTCAATCCAGTACGGGGGCGACCCGCGCCTTTGATTCCAGTCAAGAGAAGGTGGATGCCAAGTCTTACCGTTGGAAAATTTTGACTCATGTTCCCTCTGCGATCTTAAATGCGCGATCGCAAAGTTCTTTTAAGCGACTCGTGCTGTTTTATGTTGTTCTGACTGGGTTGATTGGGGTGGGTTCCTGGCTATTAGCCCTATCCCGCTTGGGACGGCAACAAGCAGACACAGAACTGCAAGCAACATTCGCTGACCTGACTGCGATTATTGACAATCTAGCAGATGGATTACTAGTAACCAACACCATCGGACAGATCACCCGCTTTAACCCGGCGCTACTCAAAATGTTCCAGCTTGGCGACATTGACCTTAAAGGAAAAGACTATCAAGAAATTTCTCAAGTTGAAATTGCTAATTTGGTAAAGCAGACCCACAAGCAGTCACGAGAAATCTTCACAGCTGAGGTCAATCTAGCAGCAGGTCGAGTTGGTCAAGCTCTAGCAACCACCATCTTTAAAGAAGCTTTTAAGGATGAGTCGAGGAAGTGGCTAGGCTCAGTGATCCTGATTCGGGATGTGACAGCTGAGAAAGAGATCGATCAGATGAAAACCGATTTCATCTCTACGGTTTCCCACGAGTTGCGGACGCCACTAACTTCTGTCCTCGGTTTTGCGTCGATCATTAAAGAAAAGCTGGAAACTGATGTTTTTCCAATACTTCCTACCGAAGACCGTAAACTTCAGAAAACGATTAAGCGGGTGGGTGACAATCTCAACATTATTGTGTCAGAAGCAGAACGCCTTACATCTTTGATTAACGATGTCTTAGATATCGCCAAGATGGAAGCAGGTAAGGTGGAATGGCAGATGCAACCCCTCGATCCGAGCGAATTACTCGATTGGGCAACCAATTCTACCGCCGGGTTGTTTGAAACTAATGGCTTGCAGTTAGTGTGCGAGATAGAACCTGGACTGCCTCAGATACTAGGCGATCGCAATCGTCTGCTACAAGTCCTGATCAACCTGATTTCTAATGCCGTTAAGTTTACCGAATTCGGTTCTGTCATCTGCCGCGTTAAACAAGAGAACGAAGGTGTTTGCATCAGCGTCATTGACACAGGCGTTGGTATTACACCTGAAGACCAGCCAAAAGTATTTGAGAAATTCCGCCAAGTTGGCGACACCCTCACCGACAAACCCAAAGGCACAGGGCTAGGACTGCCCATCTGTAAACAAATCGTCGATCATCACGGTGGTAGAATCTGGGTGGAGAGTGAACCAGGCAAGGGTAGCATATTCTCGTTCCTCATTCCCACCTCTGCTAGCGATCGCAAAACCAGTACCAGTCTGAATCTGGATGCGCTAGTCAAACAACTTAAAGAACACGTCATCACCACAAACCCTGTGCTGAATCAAAACAGCAAAACAATTCTGGTAGTAGATGATGATATCAACATTCGGGAATTGCTTCGTCAACAACTGGAAACCGAAGGCTATAATGTTCGGGAAGCGAAAGACGGCGTGGATGCTATTCATCAAATAAAAATAGCCCGTCCCGACCTGATTCTGCTGGACGTGATGATGCCCCAAATCAACGGCTTCGATGTGGCAGCCGTCCTCAAAAATGATCCCCAGACCGCAGACATTCCGATCATTATTCTGTCAATTATTGAAAACAAAGAACGAGGCTACCATATTGGCATTGATCGCTATCTCACTAAGCCCATTGACACAGAGAAACTCCTCAACGAAATTGGCTCATTGCTTTCCCAAGGTACTTCCAGTAAAAAGGTATTGGTTGTGGACAAAAATGCCTCAACCTTAAAAACCATATCGGATGTACTACAAACTCAGGGATACAGCGTGATTGCAGCCTCCGATCCCCAAGAATGCATCAATAAAGCTCGGTCAGCCAAACCTGACATGATCATCATCGATTCTATTTTCTCTCAAGAAGCCGACATGGTGAAAACTCTACGGTTTGAGAAGGAGTTGAAAAATGTATTTTTTATTATGCTGTCCGAACAGTAATCGCTGTGACTGGGGATTGGTCAAAAATTAGTTTAACCCAATGCCCCACTCCTCACTCCCCACTCCCTCCCAATCTTATGACTCAGAAAATTCTAATTGTTGACGATGAACCCAATATCTTGATTTTGATGGAACAAGCCCTAGAAGCATTAGAAGACGAGGGTGTTGAACTTCTAACTGCTCGAAATGGAGAAGAAGCCCTCGAAACTATTAAAACTGAAAAACCAAACCTAGTTTTTCTTGATGTGATGATGCCTAAAATGAATGGTCTGCAAGTCTGCCATATTGTAAAACACGACCTGCAAATGACTGACATCTACATTGTGATCTTGACAGCTAAGGGACAGGAATTTGATAAACAAAAAGGAATTGAGGTTGGCGCAGATTTATATTTAACTAAACCATTTCGCCCCAAAGAAGTACTTGAAAAATCAATGCAGGTTTTGGGCTTTTGAGGAAAATTTTGAATGTTTTTCACCTGCTTTCGCTTCCATTCTACCGCAGGCGATCGCATTTGATTTAGTTAGGTCGATTACTACTGAGATTAACACCAGTCAAATACTGGTTTTGGCTTTGGAGGTGACTGCATGACTAAATCAGTAATAGCTAAGTTATCTACAATACCCAAAAATTCTTAGAGAAAGGGGTCAAAGCCTCGCAAGGGGAACCAGTCAGATGTCTTTATCCGTACCTCAAAACTAAAAAGTTACTTGATGGCTCAACTGTTTTTTATCCCCGTGTCATTGGTGAGCGTGACCCAAATAACCCCTTTCTTTGGAGGTGGGGATATAACTGGAAGGAAAAACACAACCGGCGTTTGGAAGGGTAAAAGTATAGGCTCAATCCCCCCTGCTGCTGTCCCAATGATCCGTCTAATGCAACAGCAAGGGGCAAATAAGGAAGATATTATCGCCTTTATCAAAAAAGCGAAAATCAAAAAGCCATCACCAAAATCAGATGTCTGCAAAAATTTTGATAGCACAAAATTAAAACCAGTTCTTCCAGATGATGCCCCAATCGCTGTAGTACTGTTCGCTGGTGGCGGTGGGATTGAGGCGGGGATGGTGCAAGCCGGGATTCGTCCAGTCATTGCGGTGGAGTTCGACCCCACAAAACCAGACTTGAGCAGGGCGATCGCTCTCAACCATCACCGCAACTTTAGCGAGTACGGCTGTAGAATAATCCAGCTAATGGGACTTAGGCAAAAAACGCCGATAAAATAGCCCCAAACGTATACCGCAAGGGACTTTGACATCGTTTTGCTTGGTTTGTTGATATATCTGGATTTCAGGCGTTTTTGGGCATTTGGTGTATTTCCGTTACTCCACAAGGGTTTGAGGCTTATTTCTTCTTCAAAAATGTTTAAGTCCCGCTAACAGTCCAAGAAGTAGCACGGTTAAGATTTGTAGGTTTCCCCCGCCGCCCCGATTACCTCCACGCCTCCCCCGTGTGCGCCAACTTTAGCCAAGCCCACACAGCGAAAGCGGGTAAAGCTGAGGAAACTGGTGACGATCTGACGGCAGCGATCGCAGTAGCAGAAGCTATCCAACAGTTGCAGCCAGCGGGTGTTTACCCTAGAGAATGTCCCGCGCTATCAGAACAGTCAAAGTTTTGCCATCATCCTGGATGCTTTGGAGCAAAAGGGATACTCGGTCGATTACAGAGTGGTCAACATGGCTGACTTTGGCTTGCCCCAGGCGCGGCGGCGGTTAGTTCTGGTTGCCAGTAGAGGTTGTCGCGTTGCTTTACCAACTCGCAGAAAACCAATAGGGTGGTACGAGGCGTTCACGAAGTGTGCCGAAGGTATCGCCCATCTCATTCCTATGATGACCGATTCCCAACTACTCCCCAAACAACGGCAAGCGGTAGAACAATTTCTGACAGCTAACGAACCAACGCCACTGCTACTAGAGAGAGTTGGGGGACGCAACAGACTAAAGTACAAGCCTGGGCATCTACCCTGTAACACCATTCTGCGATCCCATTTTACAGATCACAAAGGTTGTAACCGTAGTAAGTTCGCTGATATCTGGTCGCCTGATGGGATAGTCAAATCCTTGTCTATTGAAGGGGCTGCAATCTTGCAAGGGTTTCCGTCTTGGTATGAGTTCCCAAAAGAGACTGCTACGGCTGGGTCAATCATTGGCTACTCTGTACCACCCAGTTTTGCCGTGCAGTTATTTACTCACATACAGAAACAATTATCAGGAGCATTTTTATGACAAACCGAGAGCAACTCACTTGAAATGTGTTGCTACAGGTAAGGAAGAGGACAACCAACAAGCAGGGGACAGAAAAGAAGAAGCACAAAGGTTGTGCGGTGAGAGTGAATTTCCGCCTTCCGCCTGCTTTAATGGTTTTCTTTCCTTAACTACAGTTCACATCTGGGTTCGCAGAAATTTATTAGTAGGATAGATTCATAGCTGCCTTCACCAAGAACTGCCCTCTGCCTTTCTCAATGAGTTATCTCAAAAAGATTAAGGGTAAGTAATTCGGATTAACTACCAACAGTTTTGAAATCATTTTAGTTAAAATGCCCTAATTAAAGTGCCTAGAGTTGGCGTACCTAAAACTGAAGAGGCTAAATTGCCTGGGATATTCCCATCAATTATCCAGCAGTCAATCCCTAAACTAGAAATAGTCAAAAACTCCTCAACTTTCTTCGCCATCCCGCCAGTAACATCTACTGATTTGCTCTTGCCCAAGAAAGGTTTAATCTGAGAATAGTTAGCTTGAGTAATATTGGAAACTACTTGCCCCTCTTGATCATATACACCTGCATAATTCCTAACATTTATTAGTTGAATTTTAAACTTACCTTGAAGATAGAAGTATTTCGCTAGTTCTGCAAGTATTGCATCTGTCGAGAGGACAGTACCACCAATAGCTTGATCTAGAACGACATCACCAAAAATTAAAGGAATCAAACCTGCTTGTAGACTACTTTCTATTACACTAAAGTCACTCTTCAACAGTTTCTTATTATGAGTGATTATCATAGTAATAGGTGGCAAACTTACCACTGGTAAACCTGCTTGTAGAAAACTTTTAGCTAGTAGGAAATTTAAATCTAAAGCATCTTGGTGAACTAAGCAAAACCCTAGTTTTTCTTCATCACATGAAAAACCATTAATTGTATCATATTTATTCGCTGTTAAAAATGCACAAAGCGAGCAGTATTGCGGTCAAGCCTGTCGTGAAGCACCGCAAACTACTACAATGGCGGCGATCGCCTTGTTCAGTTGGAGCTAAAAGTTTTCAATGACTACAGGCTCAACTGGTTGGGCAATTTCAAAATTGAAAATTCGTGAATAAAAGTAAAGTTCTGCTGACAAAGAACGCTTGATGTTTGCGGCTTTGCGGAAACCATGTTCTTCACCCTCAAAAGCAACATAAGCCACAGGTACACCTTTTGTTCTTAGGGCTGTAACCATTGCTTCAGTTTGATTGGGCGGAACTACTCGATCTTCTAATCCCTGAAAAAAAATCATTGGGCAGGCTAGACGCTCACTAAAGTTAATTGGCGAACGCTGTTGATAAATCTGACGCTGTTGTGGATAAGGGCCAACCAGACGATCCAAGTACCGGGATTCAAACTTATGTGTGTCCCGAACTAAAGCTTCCAAATCACTGACACCAAAATAGCTGGCTCCTGCTTTAAAAGTATCTCGGAAAGTTAAGAGGCTGTTTGAAAAGTTTTGAGGAGTAAAATTTTATGCCAATCGCCTCACCATGATCCGGATCATGGCAAGATAGATAAATGTCTCTGATGTTTCGGGTAATAACTCATAGTCTCTGACCAACCGCCGACACCCCATGAGCCAACCAAAAGTGCGCTCAACCACCCAACGTTTTTTGAGCAAGACAAAGCCCTTGGTCTGCTCCGGGCGCAACACCACCTGCACAATCCAACGGCAAAAATTCATCACCCACTGCATAAACGGCTCACCATCAAAGCCGCCATCCACCCAGAGAATAGTCAAACGAGATACCTGCTCCTGAGAGTGTTTCACCCATTTAAGAACTTGTTTTCCCCCTTCTGGCTCACCCACATTGGCTGCCGTGACCAAGACCCGCAATACTAACCCCAAGGTATCGACCGTCATAAATCGCTTCCGTCCCTTGATTTTTTTTCCTGCATCAAAGCCTATCAATTGACTAACCATCGCTGCACTCTTGACGCTTTGACTATCGATGATCGCTTACGTAGGACTTCGATGGCGATCCTGCAAGGGTCTGTGTCCACTGCCGGAGATTATCATGAATTTTCAGCCACGTTCCGTCTTTGCGCCATTTGCGAAAATAGCTATATACCGTCTGCCAGACGGGAAAGTCACCCGGTAGCGTAGGCGTAGCCCGCCGTAGGCATCGCCATCTAACTCCTTCTACCAAAACATAGAAAATTTGCTCTTTCAGTGCTGTCTACGATCTATTTACAGCGTATACTGAGAGAGCTTTTTTACCATTTCTCTAACTTTTCAAACAGCCTCTAACAGTGTGAAATATTGTTCTGTGTGGTTTAATCCTTGCCAAATTTGCAGAATTTTTGTGTCTAAAACTAACTTGCTCTTTTTACCTTCGGTAATAACTTGAGACAGTCCAGAGGTGCGGAGAAGGAAATAAAGACCGTGAATATAAGGATAGGATTTTTGTACAGGACGTTTGAGGTTAATATCTATGGGATAACTCAATTGTGAGTTAAGTTGTTGGAGATACTTAAGCAATAATTGGTGATAAGTGCTACTAACTTCAACGCCGTTGGGTTGGAGAAGTTCTAAAATAGTTTGAAAATCCCGCAGAATTGTTCCTGGGATATCTTGAGTAATGGTTTGCTGTTGAAGTAGTTGTTTTTTATCCTCCGTCAGTGGTAATTTATCTCGGATTTGATCTGGAATGAGGGAAAATAGGTTACTCATCTAAGTTGAGATAAGGAATTTGTTCGGCAGTTACAGCAATTTTCAGGTAATTGAACCACAAACTACGGTAACCTAAATATGAAGTAATTGTTTGATTCGATGCCAGTATCTTACTCAGAGGATTTGCGTCGTCGCGTGATTGCAGCTTGGTTAGCAAAAGAAGGTTCTCAACGGCAGGTGGCGCAAAGATTTAAGGTCAGCTTGTCGTTTATACGAAATTTGCTGCGTCATTATCGTGAAAGTGGACGAATTGAAGCAAAACAACGTGGAGGATACCAAAAGCCGACAATTCAGGATGAACATCTAAGCATGATTAAGTCTTGGGTGGAAGAGAAAAATGATTTGTTGCTGACAAAGTTGTGCGATCGCTGCGAGTTTAACACCTGCATCGATTTGGCTAGAAGATAATTTCTCAGGAATTCGCTTATTCATCGGAATATCAGCAGATGCAGTTCTTTTGCGATGGCGCTGTTTCTCCCCGTAGATGATCGCATTCGTAGGTTACAGGACAACGAGAGCTTGGAAGAGGCAGCCCGTGCTGTGCTGAAGCATCTGGGGGAACTGAAGCGGCCATATCTGACTGCGGTGGAGGAGAAGCTGTTGGGTTTGATAGAGCAGGAATATGGGGTTGATGAAGGAGATGAGTCAATTGCAAATTAGAGAAGATGACCTGACAGGTAAAAAGATTGCTGACCTTTTATGGGAACATCTTGAAAATATGTATGAGATTACCCCGCCCGAAAGCGTTCATGCTCTTGATATAGAGGCATTGCGTTCGCCTGATATTACCTTTTGGACGGCTTGGGATGGCGAAGAACTGGTTGGATGCGGGGCATTGAAAGAACTAGATTCAAGAAGCGGTGAAATCAAATCAATGCGTACCGTCAAGGCTCACCAACGTAGGGGTGTCGCCTCAAAGATTCTGGAACAGATTATTAAAGAAGCCCAACGGCGTGGTTACGATTGCTTGAATTTAGAAACAGGGGCAATTCCAGAATTCGCTCCAGCACGAGCATTGTATACAGGGTATGGGTTTGAGTACCGAGGCCCCTTTGCTGACTACATTGATGACCCAAACAGCGTATTTATGACGAAAAAGCTTGCTCGATTCACTTTTTTATTGGACATTTTGCTCGGCAGCAGAGGGGCAAGTTCGACCGATGACAAAGCTTGAACCCGAACAACAGCAAGAAGTGTGGTTAAAAGCAGTGGAGCAGGCACAGGGTAAAGTGCCACCAGCTAGAATCGTTAAAAACGTAGTACAGCAAATAATGGAACGCACCCAAGTACCCAACACTTACCAGTTAGGCGAAGTATGCCAAATCCTTGCTCTTGACAACCCGGAACTCAGAGGTAAAGGTGGGTGCTGGGGCATAGTCAACCATGTGGGCGAATTCAGTTGTACCGTCAGAACCTGGGATGGCGAGCATACAGTTGGGTTGCAGTACCTGAAGTCTTTCAACTACTTGCCTGCCGAGTGTGAGCAGATGCGGGTGATTTGCGATCGCATCAATCGGGTGTATTCGAGTGGACTGGAGGAGTCGGTGCAGAGGTTTTTGGAGTCGTTGGGGAAGCTGAAGCGGGCTTATTTGACCGATTTGGAAGGAAAAGTGCTGAATTTGTTGGAGTTTGAATATAAAAAAAGATCCCCCTCTCACTGACTTGTACACACACGATCTGCATCGAACAAGCCATCATTTGTGGTACGGTTTAGTGGTTAAAGCTAAACAACTGTTGGCGCAGCAAATAGAGATACAGAGATACTGCTGAACATACTGATGCTGTTTTAGGGCTATGAGGATGGTAGTAGCTAAAGTTAATTGATAAAAATACGTGAGCTATTCCATTGCTTTTTATAAAAAGTTATGAGTTTTTATATGAGCTTTTGAAATTATTTTAATAAAAATTGTGTAACAATAATTTAAAAGCTACCTGAGATTCATTATAAATTCCGTTAAAATACAATGTCCGGAAATCTATGTTTACTTATCAACTATCATTAATTGTGCAAAAGTTTGATTTTTAAATTTACTAAATACATATAAACATATTTTTAAAATAAAAAAATCAATAAAGATTAACTATAAGTTAGCTCTACTAAAATTACACTTTAATTAGTAAAAAAACAATTAATAAAGCTCAATGGAACTTAAAATCCAATTCAATCCTTGTTATTCTGTTCAAACTATAGAAACAGACAATATCTTTTTTTTGTCAGAAAGAGAAAAAGTCTGGTTAAACGATCATCTTTCTTATACTTTAGCTACATTCATCGATGGTGAACGCAATACTGACGAAATTATTGATACCATTCAACAGTCGCTACTGCAAGATCCAAAATCTTTACAGTCAGCTACCACTTTTTTCCAAGAAGTTCTCGATGTAAGTATTAAAGCCCAATATGCTTTATTACAAATGCAGCAAAAGGGCTATCTTATTCAAGAAGATAATTCTTTCCCATCGCACTTAGAAATCTTCTGCCATCATCTTAATATTGCCCCCACAGTAGCTTATCAAAGATTGCGATCGACTAAAGTAGCAGTAAAAGCATTAGGTTCGGTTGCTGCTGAAGACCTGATTGCTGTGCTTGAGTCTCTGCAAATTCAAGTAGCAGACGAAGGTGATTTGACAGTAGTTTTAACCGATGATTATCTCAATGTTGAGCTAGAGAAATTCAATCAACAAGCCTTAAAATCCAAAACTCCTTGGATGCTGGTTAAGCCGTTAGGGACAATAGTCTGGATCGGCCCTTTATTTAATCCTCAGAAAACAGGTTGTTGGAACTGTTTAGCCCAGCGTTTGCGAGATAATAGACCAATTAAAGGATTTATTCAGAGACACAAGCACATTTGTTCTCCTTTAACTCCTCCTTTGGGATTTTTGCCATCTACAGTACAAACTGCTTTAGGAATGGCAGCCACAGAGGTGTTTAAGTGGATTGTCCAAGGGGAAAATAAACAATTAGAAAGTAATTTGATTGCTTACGATGCTCTAACACTGCAAACTCAAAATCATAGCTGGGTGAAGCGTCCTCAATGTTCTAGCTGTGGAGATATGGTAAATGGGTTAACCAAAAACCCTATACCTGTTGTTTTAGAACACCGCCAGAAAACCTTTACCGTTGATGGAGGGCACCGTATTTGTTCGCCACAAGAAACTCTCAGCAAATATCAACATCATATTAGCCCCATTACGGGCGTTGTGCGAGAATTAAATAAAATTCCTGGGAATGGATTAACTCATAATTACATTGCCAAACATCATTTTCTCAGTGTTTTCGACGATTTAGCTAGTTTGCGCCAAAATTTGGGGGGTAGAAGTGCGGGGAAAGGTAGGACTGACTCTCAAGCGATGGCTAGTGGTTTTTGCGAGGCGATCGAGCGATATTCTGGGGTGTTTCAAGGGTATGAAATTCGAGAAAAAGCCAGTTACCAACAAATGGGGTACAAAGCAATCCATCCCAATGTTTGTATGAACTTCAGCCAACAGCAATATGAGAATAGAGAGCAATGGAATGTTAAGTGTCAAGGCTGGTTTCAAAAAGTCCCCGAACCTTTTGATGAACAAAGAGAAATTGATTGGACTCCCGTTTGGTCTTTAACCCATCAGGAATTTAAGTATCTGCCAACGGCTTACTGTTATTATGGCTATCAACCCGACTATAAACCCGACTGTTGGGCTGATTCTAATGGATGTGCGGCAGGTAATACTCTTGAAGAAGCTATTCTGCAAGGGTTTATGGAGTTAGTAGAGCGTGATGCTGTCGCCTTATGGTGGTATAACTCTCTGCAAAAGCCACAAGTTGATTTAGATAGTTTCGACGAGCCTTATTTTCAAAGCCTGAAGCAATATTATCAAACTATTAATCGGGAACTTTGGGTTTTAGATATTACCAGCGATCTGAATATTCCAGTTTTTGCTGCTGTGACTCGAAGAAGCGATCGCTCTGTAGAAGATATTGTTTTGGGTTATGGCGCTCATTTCGATGCCAAGATTGCTATTAGTCGAGCCTTGACGGAAGTTAATCAAATTTTACCTAACGTTTTATTTGCCAAAGCTGATGGAAGTACTCAATATCCCCCGTCAGCAGATGGCTTGGCGGTAGATTGGTGGAAAACCGCAAACTTAGCCAATCAACCTTATTTAGTTCCAAGCGAGAGAATTGCTGCTGTCAGTGGCGATTATCGCGAAGTTGCAAGTGATGATTTACTCGAAGATGTCAAGCTCTGTCAACAAATCGTTGAGAACAAAGGTTTAGAAATGCTGGTTTTAGATCAGACTCGTCCCGATATTGGACTGAGAGTTGCCAAAGTCATCGTTCCGGGAATGCGCCATATGTGGAAAAGGTTAGCGTCTGGACGGCTTTATGAGGTTCCAGTGAAAATGGGTTGGTTGTCAGAACAGCTGACAGAAGAGCAACTCAACTCTTTTCCCATGTGGATGTAAGTTTCTCCTTAGAGGATGTTTGAAAAGTCCTTTCGTCGGTAGCAAAACTTTATCGATCCCCCTTTTTAAGGGCATAGGGGGGATCTGAAAGTGTCTAAAGTCACAGTGAAATATTTTGGTTCTTCAGTACTTGTTATGCCAAATTATTAGTTAAATATTGTAATATTATGTTGAAAAGCATATCAAATAACAACTGAAACCCTTTTTAGAGTTGACATTTAAAGCGTTTTTGTGAATTGATATAAGTACTAGTAAATTTAGATACATCAAGTCTGATTGCAATTTTAGGCGATCGCACACAAAAAGTCATAGGCGAAACCCTCACACAATGGGGAATTGAAGTTTTAGAACAAATAGAAGAAGTAAGTATAGATTTGTGGCAGGGGTATAAAAACTTAGTTATAGAATTAATGCCAAATGCTCAAGTTGTAGCAGATAGATTTCATGTGATGACACAGATAAATAAAGAGTTAGATACACAAAGAAAAAGAGAAAAACGAAATGTAGAAGAGCTAATCAAAAAAACAAAATTAGCAGAGAAGAAAGCTGAATATGAACAAAGATTATTAGGATTAAAAAGTAGTAAATATCCTTTGCTTAAAAATGAAGAGAACTTAAGCGAAGAGCAATTGAAAAAACTTATTCAAGTTAAAAATATATTTCCTGTTCTGAAAGTAATGCATGAAATGAAAGAAAAGTTTATCAAAGTTTTTAATAAGACAAATGATTGGTATACGGGAGTCTTTAAACTAGGTATGTGGTTGTCGAAAGCTAAAAAATATTTCCCAAAAAGTAACAATACTATTATCCGTTGGTTTGATGAAGTTATTGCTTACTTTGATAATGGGACAAATAGTGGTGTGGTTGAAGGAATTAATAACAAACTTAAACTGATTAAACGTTCTGGTTATGGATTTAGAAATTTTGAAAACTTCAGAGTTAGATGTTTATTAAATTGGCATTCTTTTTATTAGTTTGGCATAACAAGTACTGAAGAACCAATATTTTTCAAACAACTTCTTACTTAGTGATGTTATTTTTCATGAGTTTTTCTATGAGTTCTGTTATGAGTTTTATGAGTTTCACAGCTTAGAGAAAAACTAATATCAAAGGTAGTTCACTCAATACAGTTCAGTTAGAGATAAAAACCTTATTTTCAGTAGATCGAAAACTTTTATAAGTTGACGAAATAATCAGGGTTTCAGCCGACGTTTTGGGGTTGACGATCGCGATCGCTTGCACTGCACTCTTAACCCACCAACAATGCCCGTTCCTTGAAAAGCAGACTCCAACAGGATTCCGGCAGACTATGTTCCTAAACTCAAATGAACGGCTCTTCAGGCTTCTGGAAAACTTTTCGATCTACTGATTTTGCCAAGGTTAGTTGAGGAAGGAAACCCAACCTTGTCGCGGTTTTGTTGGCTAGAGCGATAGCTCTACCCAACCTACAATTATCCTTAACTGAAATGTATTGGTATATCGCCTAATCTTTAAGATTCATTGAAAAATTATGCGACCTAAAGTAATACTGGCTTTAATTCCTATTTATTTTCTTCTTGGTAGTTGCAAAAATGACGATTTAGAGGGGGCTAAGTCATTTGCTACTTTATCCGAAAGCCTAGCAATTGCCAACAAGCAAATATCGGCTGATATTTATGCTTCCTGCGCTCGATCTGCAAGTTGGGAAGCTCTCGGAACAAGCGAGAGTCGAGAAAATATGCAAAAACAATTGGATGTATGCGATAAAGAGTACCGCAAAAATTCACAAAATACTGAAATTGCTGGCAGTGTTTTAGTCAATTATGTTGCAGCAGTTGGAAATTTAGCTACCACCAATGAAAATGGCTTTACTCCTAAGATCGAGCAGATTTCAGAAACTTTAGGCAATATTGACATCAATGGGCAGAAAATTAATGGAAATGCTCGTCAAGCAGGGTTTCAGATTGTTGACTTTATTACTAATTTTCTAGTTAGTGATTTTCGGCGGCGTAATTTAAAACTCGCTATTGTCTGCACAGATCCAGCTATTCAGGAATATTCTACAAACCTGTCCAATTTTATTAATTCATCCTATACCGACTATTTACTTAATAGAGAAATCAAGCAGATTAATGAACATTTTGGTTTCTATATAGGTCAGGTGAATCGACGATTAACGGGATTATCTGGCTCAAAAGATAATCCACAAGATTTTAACACACTTCAAGAACGACAAACTTTATTAGAAGAACAAGAGCGAGCAGAAATTAACAAAGTTATTGAACGTAAAAAATATGGTGCAGCATATATAGCAACTATTCGTTCTACCGCAGATTTTCACAGCGAATTGAAATATATTTTCAATGGAAATCAGAAGGAAACTTCACCCCAAAAAATTCAAGCATGTAAGAAGTATCGCTCGAATCCTGAAAGCCAAAATGTTCAAAACACTGATAGACAGAATGATTCCTGGAATCAAGAAATTACTATCTCAGAGTTAAAGCAAGCTAAGAAAGCAACCAAGAAATACATTGACAGAGTTACCCCTCTACTTCAAGACATTCAATATTAATCAACCATCTAACTGTTTGAAAATTAAGGAAAGATAAATTATGGCTAATAATCAAAATTTACAAGAGATTCGTCAAACTCTAACTAAAGCAATTAATGCTGCTAAAAAACAGGCTGACAATGCTTTGAAGTCTGGAATAATTGATGATTCAAAATGGCAAAAAGCAAAAGATGAATGGGGAGAATGGGAAACAATAGAAAGTTATATAAGTGGGATGATTTCTGATGAACAACTTAATAAGATTCTCAAAAATGATCCTAATAGTCTTCGTTCCCAGATTGAGCAAGCTACAAATCGTCTGAATAAGTCTGCTGGGAAAATAGAGGATCTTAATAATTTTTTCTCAGAGATAAATAGTGCTTTAAAATTTTTTAGTAATATCAACGCTATTTTACCGATTGTTTGATAAAAATAGGGCTTACGCAACGGACACGAAAAACTGTAAAATGTGTGAAGCTACGAAAAAATTTCAGCGTAGTAATCAGACTTGTAGCGTTACGCACCAACTCCCAATTCCGAGCCAGATTGATCACAGATGATGCTAAACGGATATTCGATTATTGATGCTGATTCCCACGTAATTGAACCTCCCAGTATGTGGGCTGAGTATCTTGAACCAGAATTTAAACAGTTTGCTCCCTCAGCAGACATGAAAATTCAAGGGGAAGACATTGTTAAAAAAGTCTCTAAGCAAGTTCGTACTCTAGGAAATAAGCAGATGATGTCAGCTCATCCTAATGCTTATTTTCAAGGCTACAATGTTGAGTCTCACGTTCAAGAGATGGTGCAGATGGGGATCGATCTGGCATTCCTTTATCCAACTTATGGATTGTGGCTTTGGGCGATCGATACTATGCAACCAGAAGTTGCTGGCGCTTTTACCCGCGCTTACAACAATTGGTTACAAGACTTTTGCAGTTATGCTCCAGATAAATTGAAGGGGGTAGGAGCAATTAATCTGCACGCGCCAGAGTCAATGGTGGATGAATTGCATAGAGTTGTCGATTTTGGCTGGAAAGCGGTGTTTTTACGCCCTAACCCTATCAAAGGAAGACTGTTGAGCGACTCGGCTTACGAGCCTTTTTGGACAGAATGCGAACAATTAGGCATAGCAGTAGGTATTCACGAAGGGACTCACAGTCGTTTGCCAACTACTGGAACAGAAAGATTTAACACTCGTTTTGCTACCCACGCTTGCTCTCATCCGATGGAACAGATGATGGCTTTATTAGCCTTGATTGAAGGAGGAGTATTAGAACGTCATTCAAAACTAAAAGTGGCTTTTCTAGAATCCGGTTGTGGCTGGCTTCCTTACTGGCTATGGCGACTAGATGAAGAGTATGAAAATTTAGCTTGGGAAGATACAATTCATGATAATGTTAAAATCAAGCCATCAGACTATTTTCGTCGCCAGTGCTTTATTGCCATAGAGCCTTCAGAACCATTACTGGTTCAAGCGATTGAATATATTGGCACGGACAACTTAATTTTTGGTTCGGACTATCCTCATATGGATCATAAGCCGAACATCGTTGCAGACATGGTAAAGCTTGAGGAAAAATTATCGAAAGAAACTGTGCAAAAGATTCTTTGGGATAATCCTCGTCGCTTTTACGGTTTAAGTGGATAGCATTCTTACGAAAATACACAACTTTTTAGTTCAAAATAAGGAGATAAATTAAGATGGATAATACAGTGCGTCTTGCTAAACAAGGAAAACAAATATCCCAAATGATTAGCTATATATGGCGATGGGCTGATGATGATCCACAAAAAGAAGAGACTCAAAATGCTCGTAATTTAAGAAAACGCTTTGAAGAGATTGAAATAGACAGTATTAAAAAATCAAGTTTTAAAATATTATTATTTGCTGCTAGGGAATTGAAATTTGAAGATTCTAGTTTAATAGATAATCGAGAAAATGAAAATAAACCTTCAAATAAATTATTCTCAGCCGATCCCAGAGCTTGGCTGAGAAATAACCCTGATCAACCAGTGGAAACAGCCCCTGAAGAAGTTAAATTACTGATTTATATCTTTGGGAAAGAAAGGATTAATGATGAAAATAAATATATTTCTCCTCTGTTTGACCCTGCCGAACTAGAAAAATATGATTTCGATCTTAATTCAGATTCCTTTCGAGGAAACTTGGAAGATCCTCGAAAACTGGGTCAACCTTTTATATTCAAAATTGCTTATCCTCCAGCACCGAAATTTGGAGAAGCAACTGTTACTGAAAACCAATTAGAATCCTGGATACATAATGAGAATGAAGATTTTCCTTCTAACATATTTATTCCAGTCAGCACAAGTTGATTTCAACAGAAATATATTTGTATAGCAGTCTTAAATGATTTGTGAAAATTATATAGCAATCCTAAATTGGTTGTGAGAGGGAAAATGGCTGAAAAGCTTATATATGCGTAGTTTTTATCTATGTATTTTATCACGTTTAAATTCGGATTGCTATATATCTCTTTATTATTTCTTCTCTTTGCGTTCTTGGCGGTTTGTTTCCTTATCTATATTCACGAATAAAATAGGACTGCTACATATTCCTACAACTTATTCTTAATTTAAGAAAAGCCAAAGTTTTCTATAATTCAGCTTCTCTTAAATATTCAAGTTTTAACTAGCTTGTAACTAGACTTTCAGGCGAGGTCTTCTAGACTTAAAACATCTTAATCTTTTGAAAGCATAAACTGCTAAAGACCCCACCCGCATCTAACACAAGGGTGGTTTTTTCTTCATTGGTGCTATCTAAATTATGTAGAAAAAATATGATTATCAAAGATACTCAAAAGCTTTTACCAACTCAAATCCGAGACAATTGGGAAATGTCGGATATGGTACTGGAAGTACCACCTCATGGTATTCCCTTACACCCAAAAAGTCTAGAAAGACTCGTAGCAGCAGTAAAATCTGGAAAAAAAGTAATTGCTTTCAAACCCATGCTACCTATTTCATCAGAATTAGGTTTACCTCAATATCCGACTCTGGCTTATTTGTATCCCCAGGAGTTAAGTAAAATCTGGAGTCAGTTATTACAAGGATTTGAAAGTAAAAATCAGGGGATTTTTGGCATTCCTACACCCTTGACTATTATTTCACAGACCGATCCTGACGAACAGTTACATTACTTTGCAAACTATTATGGCACGGCTGTAAAACCTTCTTATGTTAGGGCAATTGTCGGAAATACCTGCAATCTCAAATGCGTGATGTGTCCATATCATAGTTCTTTGCTTAAGCCAACACATACAACAGATTTTTTCACAGGTAATAATGCAATGTCCTGGGAGATGATGGAAAAACTAGCACAAGAATGTGGGGAACAAGGAATTACGATTTTAATTGGCAGTGTGGAGGAGCCATTGCTTCACCCTAAGATTATAGATTTTGTCCGACTTTGTAGACAGCAAGGAGTTCCTAGAGTTCATATAACTACCAATGGTCAACTGCTAGATGAAAGTCGAGCTATCGCATTATTAGAAGCAGGTTTAACCAGTATTGATATTAGCATTGATGCTGCTGATCCCGATACTTACTTAAGAGTTAGGGGCGCTAATCTTAACCGAGTCGAATCTAATGTTATCAATTTTCTGCGACTGCGCGATCGCTTGGGAATTCCCTGTGAAGTGAGGACATCATTTGTCAGAAATCAAGATGTTACTATCGAAGAAGAACAAAAATTTCGAGAACGTTGGTTAGCAAAAGCAGATAGTGTTTTTGTTTTGAATTTAGCTGAATATAAAGAAACTAATATGCGTCTTAGCAAGATTAACGACGCTCTGCAAGATTCGCTTAAACATTATATTCAAAAAGCGCAAGGGAGATGGGCTTGTCTGTTTCCCTTTATGGAAATGGCTGTTTTGCCTGACGGCAGAATATACTACTGCATTGAAACCTTATTTAGACTTGGTTTTGATAAGGATATTGCTAGTCTGGGAGATTACAATCAACAAACTCTGCAAGATATTTGGAGTGGAAATTTATTTAATCAACTTAGACGCGATTTAATCCTTAATCAGTTAGATAATAGGTCGGCTTGTAAAAACTGCGATATGTGGAAGTCACAGGTTATTAGCAGAACTTTTAAAGATAGGCTTCAAGTTACCACCACTATGATAACTGAAATTTATCAAAAAACTGACTCCAAGGTAAAAATATAAAATTTTAAAATTTTTCAAGCACTTTAGAATTGAGAAGGGACAATAAGAAAAATTGTGCTTATAAGAATTTACTCACGACTCCTATGAAAGACTATCAGATTACCCGAAAAATTTATGAAAGTGCTAATTCCTTAGTTTATCGAGCTATTCTCAAGCCCGATAATCAACTCGTTATTTTAAAGATTCTCAAGGAAAACTACCCAACTCCCTCAGAACTAACTCGATATAAGCAGGAATATGAAGTCACTCGCTCCTTAAATACCGATGGAGTTATTAAAGCATACAATTTGCAGCGATATGAAAATAGTCTAGTCATGTTTTTAGAAGACTTTGGCGGTGAATCTTTAAAATTGTTAATGTGCGATCGCCAATTTACTCTCAAAGAATTTCTCTCTATTGCTATCAAAACTACAAAGAGTTTAGGAGCTATTCACGCTGCCAATATTATCCACAAAGATATTAACCCCTCTAATATCGTTTATAATCCAGAAACCGAGCAACTTAAAGTCATCGATTTTGGTATTTCCACCTGTTTATCACGAGAAAATCAGACAGTTGCTAATATTGAGCGCTTAGAAGGAACTTTAGCTTACATTGCTCCAGAGCAAACTGGAAGAATGAACCGAGGGATAGATTACCGCAGCGATTTTTATTCCTTGGGTGCTACCTTGTACGAATTGCTCACCAATAAACTGCCTTTTGCAACCACTGACCCTATAGAATTAGTTCATTGTCATATTGCTCAACAACCTGTTCCCCCATATGAACTTGTAAAAACGTTAAATTCAACGTCTCAATCAATACCTAAAGCCATTTCAGACATTGTGATGAAATTGTTGGCAAAAACCCCAGAAGAACGGTACCAAAGTGCTTGGGGAATCAAAGCCGACTTGGAAATTTGTTGCGCTCGCTTAGAGAGTTTAGGGCAAATTGACGAGTTTTGTTTAGCAACTCAGGATATTTGCGATCACTTTGTGATTCCCGAAAAACTTTACGGAAGGGAAAAAGAAGTTACTCAACTATTAACTACTTTTGAGCGAGTCAGTCAAGGTAACACTGAGATAATGCTGGTTTCTGGTTATTCAGGAATTGGCAAATCTGCCTTGGTTAATGAAGTTCATAAACCAATATTACGCCAGCGAGGCTACTTTATTAGCGGAAAATTTGACCAGTTACAGCGAGATATTCCTTATGCGGCGATCGCTTTAGCATTTCAAAACTTAATACGGCAGTTACTTACCGAATCTGAAGCAGCGCTACAAACTTGGAAACTAGAACTTTTAGCAGCCTTGAATCCTAATGCTCAGGTTATCATCGATGTAATTCCTCAAGTGGAGCAGATTATTGGTAAACAGCTGCCAGTTGAGCAACTAGGAGCAACTGAGACTCAAAATCGATTTAATTTATTTTTTGAAAGATTTATTACTGTTTTCGCTCAGAAAGAACACCCCTTAGTTATCTTTATCGACGATCTACAGTGGGCAGATTTAGCATCCTTAAAGTTAATTGAGTTATTAATAACCGATGCTAACATCCAATATCTATTAATAATCGGAGCCTACCGAGATAATGAAGTTGATGCTACTCATCCTTTGATGCAAACCTTAGAGCAAATTGAAAAAGAAGGTACTAGGGTCAATAATATCTCCCTGCAACCATTAGAAATCGAATATATCAATCAATTAATTGCCGATACTTTAAAATGCTCTACAAAAAAATCAAAATTTTTATCAGAGTTAGTAACTAATAAAACTCAAGGAAACCCTTTTTTCTTAACTCAACTACTTCACTATTTTTACAAGCAAAACATTTTGTCATTTAACCATAATAAAAATAATTGGCACTGGAGTATTGAAGAAATTGAAAGAGTAGGAATAACTGATAATGTCGTTGAATTAACTATTAGCAAAATTATCAAATTAAATGAAAAAACTCAGAAAGTTTTGCAATTAGCTGCCTGTATTGGCAATCAATTTAATTTAGAAGTTCTCTCCCTTGTAAACAATAAATCTCAAATAACTACAGCTAGAGAACTTCAGCCAGCACTAGAGGCAGGTTTGATTGTACCTCTGAATAATGACTATAAAATACCTCTACTTTGGAATCCAGAAGAAATATCAAGGGATACTTCAGAAATATCTCCTGTTTTTATTCCCAAAATTACTAAATATATTCCCTATAAATTTCTGCATGACCGAGTTCAGCAAGCTGCCTACTTTTTGATTACAGAAAATGAAAAAAAAGCAGTTCACCTGAAAGTAGGTCGTCTTTTGATGGAACATCTCAAAGAAAATGAATTAGAACGCAATATTTTTGATATCGTCAATCATTTTAACCAAAGTTTTGAATTAATTATCGAGCCTTCAGAAAAGTATGAACTAGCTAAATTGAATTTTGAAGCTGGCAAAAAAGCTAAAGCATCTACAGCTTATAAAGCAGCTTTGGGATATTTAGAAATAGCTTTACAACTAATGTCATTAACCAGTTGGAAATCTCAGTATGTTTTTACACTTAAACTTCATTTAGAAGCCTTAGAAGTTTTATATTTGAATACAAAGTTTGAGCAAGTTGAATCTTTGTCAGCTATTATTTTACAACAAGCCAAAAGTGTTATTGATCAAGTCAAAGTATATGAGATACAAATATTATTATATTTTACCAATAAATCTCAGCAACAGAAGGCAATAGATACTGCATTTAAAGCTTTGGATTCACTAGGAATTAGAATATCACAAAAACCTGATGAAATAAAAAATAGGATTAAACAAGAACAGGAATATTTAAAATCTTACTTGAGAGAAACAAAAATTGAGAATTTAATAAATTCTCCAAAAATGACAGATTCCCATAAACTTGAAGTCATAAAAATATTACAGCATATTATGGGAACTACTATAGTAAGCAATTTTTTGCTTCATATTGAAGTGGTGTTAATACAACTCAACCTCTGCATTAAATATGGCAATGCTCCTCAAGCAGTTTGCGCTCATAGTTTTTATGGATCGTTTCTCTGTAAAGGAATAGACGGTATTAATTTAACAAGAGATATTAATTTAGGATATAGGTTTGGGGAACTTTCTATCAGGTTGCAAGATAAATTAAAAATCCGCGAGTTAGAAGCTTTAGTTATGCATATGTATTATGGATTTATCTGGCACTGGAAAAAGACTCTCAGGGATAAAGTAGCAGAAAAAAAACTATTAAACGGGTTTCAAAGTGGAATAGATACAGGTAATAATGAGTTTGCTATTTATTCATATATTAGTTACTGTTTAATAAAACTTTTTAAAGGAGATAATTTAAAAGAAGAGGTTGAAATTTGTTTTGTTAAATGCATTGACATTGCCAAAAAGCTAAAGCAAGGACATAGTACTTTTTTTGCTAAAATCTGCCACAAGCTTATAACTAACCTGCTTGAAGAGTTTAAATACAAAAAATACTCGCCTATTGATAATGTCAATAACCAAGAAGACCTATATTTAAAGGAGTGGGATAAAAATGATAAATGGTTGACTTTTATCCACTTTTTTTCTCAAACGATTATTTGCTATTTTTTTAAAGAATATGCTCAAGCTTTTAAAAATGGTATTGAAGCAGAGAAATATGTTGAAAACCTTAGCTCACATTTAACTGTACCACAGCATAATTTATACTTTTCTCTATCTTGTCTTACTCATTATCAGAGTTGTGGTATAGAGCAAAAACAAATCCTAGAACAAGTAGAAATAAATCAAGATGACATGAAAATATGGGCTGGTCATTGCCCCGCTAACTTTCAAAATAAATACGATTTAGTAGAAGCAGAAAAAGCGCGAGTATTGGGTCAAAATTGGCAAGCTCAAGAACTTTATGACAAAGCAATTCAAGGTGCTAAAAAATCTGAGTTTATCCACGAAGAAGCCATAGCTTACGAACGCGCAGCAGAATTTTATCTTTCTCTTGGTAGAGAAGAAATAGGAAGACTATACTTAAAAAATGCCCATCATTGTTATTCTCATTGGGGTGCAAAAGCCAAAGTTCAAGCTTTAGAATTAGAATACCCACAGTTTCTAATGGATATAAACAACCGAAAAGAAAACCAAAGCATTAAGACAACTGAATCTACTGGTGGTACAAATCCCCAAGCACTCGATATCATTACAGTCACAAAAGCATCTCAAGTATTAGCTAGCGAAATTAAATTGGATCAACTGCTGGCTAAGTTAATGAAAACTGTAATTGAAAATGGAGGTGCCCAAAAAGGCTTTCTAATACTGGAAAAAGATCATAAATGGGTGATCGAAGCTGAAGGGACAGTAGATTCTGATGACGTAACTCTACTACGATCGCTTCCCATTGACTCTGTAGATGGCGATCGCCAGACACCTATCCTACCAGTTGCGATCGTTAACTATGTTGTCCGTACTCAAGAAAATGTAGTTATTAATAACGCAACCGTTGAAGAACAGTTTATCCGCGATCCCTACATCGTCGCCACTCAACCAAAATCGATTCTCTGTACTCCTTTGTTAAATCAAGGCAAACTAAGCGGTATTTTATATTTAGAAAACAATTTAACTACAGATGCATTTACCAGCGATCGCATTGAAGTTTTAAGAATTCTTTCTGCTCAAGCTGCTATCTCCATTGAAAATGCTCGTCTCTACGGACAGTTAAAAGATTATAACCGAAATCTAGAGCTGAGAGTAGAAGAGCGCACTCAAGAACTCTCACAAACCCTAGAAATTCTCAAAGCCACCCAAGCCGAACTGCTCTTTGAAAACGAGTTACTCAAAAGTGGCGACCAACCCTCTACCTTTGATTATCAAGTGGGAGGAAGTTTGCCGATGGATGCTCCTACTTATGTTGTGCGTTCAGCAGACCGTTATCTCTACAAGGCGTTGAAGCGCGGGGAATTTTGTTACATTCTCAATCCTCGGCAGATGGGCAAGTCAAGCCTGATGGTACGCATGATACATCACCTCCGGCATGAGGGATTTAGCTGCGGGGCGATCGATCTGACCCGCATTGGTAGCGAAAACGTCACGCCTGACCAATGGTATAAAGGCTTAACAGTAGAGCTATGGCGAAGTTTTGGTTTGTTAAGAAAGGTTAATCTAAAAACTTGGTGGCAAGAGCAAGGAGATATTTCTCCAGTTCAGAGATTGAGTCAATTTATTGAAGAAGTTTTGCTAGTAGAAGTTGTTCAAGAAAATGATATTATACCTAAAAATTTGATAATTTTTATCGATGAAATTGATAGCTTCTTAAGTTTAAAATTCCCAGTTAATGACTTTTTTGCGCTAATTCGCTCTTGCTATAATCAGCGTAGTATTAATCCAGAGTATCGACGTTTAACCTTTGCTCTTTTTGGAGTAGCTACTCCTAATGACTTAATTACTGACCATCAAAGAACGCCTTTTAACATCGGTCAGACCATTCAATTGGAAGGGTTTAAAGAGCATGAAGCGCAAACTCTACTTCAAGGATTGGCCGAGAAAGTGAGCAATCCTCAAACAGTTTTAAAAGAAGTGTTAGCGTGGACTAATGGCCAGCCCTTTTTGACTCAAAAGCTCTGTAAATTTATCCGCAATTCTTCATCTCCTATCTTTATCAATAGAGAAGCCGAATGGATTGAAAATTTGGTGCGATGGTCGATAATAGACAATTGGGAATCACAGGATGAACCAGAGCATTTAAGAACCATTCGCGATCGCCTTCTCAAAAGTAAACAATCTGTTCGGCTACTAGAACTCTACCGTCAAATCTTACATCAAGGGGAGATTATTGCAGTTGATAGTTCAGAGGAAAGAGAATTGCTTTTGTCAGGGCTAGTAGTCAAGCAACAGGGAAAATTGAGAGTTCAGAACCGTATTTATGAATCTATCTTTGTTTGATTTACGAAAACTTTTGTTTAATCTGGAAAGTCAAAGAAGAGGTCTATACTTCTGGATAATTTAATTGGTCTAAACAATACTATTGTACTAATAAATGGCAGATATTGTGTTACTTGCGTAACTCCTGTTGTCTTTACTGTTATCTTTATTAGTAGCATTTGTCTGTAATCTCTATGAACCTTGATAGTCTGTTTGAGATTGTTGATCGCCGACTAATTGAGAGCCACAATCGCCCCCTTAATTCCACCGAAAATCTGGTTTTGCGTGGGATTTGGCAGTATAAAACTTATAACCAAATAGCTCTAGAGGCAGGTTATAGTCCTGGTTACTTTACCAATGTTGTTGCCCCAGAGTTGTTTGGGCGACTTTCTGAGGTCATTGGCCAGCGCGTGACCAAGAAAAACTGTCAGGTGCTACTGGAATCTTATGCCATCATTGAAACAGCTCCAAATACAAAACTTTTGAAACAAGACCTTACGCAATTTCCCCCCACAGTTGATCAGGATAGGTCACCAAGCTATCCCAGCGGCTCAGTTCCTCTCGCCTCTCCCTTTTACCTCAAACGTTCTTACCTTGAGGAGCAAATCTATCAAGAAATCAAGAAACCAGGAGCGTTAATCAGGATTAAAGCTCCTAGAGAAATGGGCAAAACTTCACTGCTGCTGAGGATTCTTGACTATGCGAAGTACCAGGGTTACTGCACTATCAGCTTGAATCTAGAACAAGTCGAGCAGACAATTCTGAGCGACTTGAATCAACTTTTGCGCTGGTTGTGTGCCAATATCGCCCGCCAGCTTCAGCTTCAACCAATGTTAGATGAGTATTGGGATGAAGATTTGGGAAGTAAAGTTAGCTGCACCATCTACTTTCAAGAATATCTACTAGAGTCAATTAATACTCCCCTAATCTTGGCATTGGATGATGTAAACCATATTTTTGAGCATCCCGAAGTAGCGAAGGATTTTCTACCTCTGTTGCGTTCTTGGAACGAAGAAGCGAAAAGACTGCCCATTTGGCAAAAGCTTCGTCTAGTCGTGGTTCACTCAACAGATATTTATGTTCCTCTTGAACTTAATCAGTCTCCTTTCAATGTAGGGTTACCGATTCAGTTAGACAACTTTAGCCAAGAAGAGGTACAGCAGTTAGCCCAACGCTATAGACTCAATTGGACAGATGCAGAAGGAGCTAGACAATTAATGGCAATGGTCGGGGGACATCCGGCACTAGTACATTTAGCTCTCTATCATCTGAGTCGAAACGAGGTAACTCTGTCGCAACTGGTAGAAACTGCTCCCATTGCTACCAAAATTTATTCAAATCATTTGCAGCGTCACTGGGCAACCTTGCAAAAACAGCCTGAGTTAGCACAAGCTTTTGATAACGTTCTGAATGCCAATGAATCTATTCTCTTAAATCCCACCCTTACTCACAAGTTAAGCAGTATGGGGTTGATTAAACTTTCTGGATCTGAAGCGATCGCAAGTTGTGAATTGTATCGGCGATTTTTTAGGAAAAAAGAGCAGCATTTGGTGTTACAGAATAAAAATATGAACTAGTGCAATTGCTATAGAATGTCCAAGATGTGCATTAATCCGCATTTGCAAAATAGTAAACAAAATCGCTACTTTGTATCGTTGGACACAATAGTGATAAATCCTTGAGATGTACCACAGTTAATTTTCATGCTTGGGAATAACACTTTAGTTTACCTGACTTTCAGGCTTAATTGAAGTATTGATTTATGAGTAACAGTATTGAGAGCGCTTACTTAATAACCTGAAGAAAAAAGCTCAAGCTTTTGGTTTAGAACTCACTCTTATTTCTGACCCTACGCAATTGTTGAGAGTACAAGTGCTTAGTACAGCTTTGCGTAAAATCATGGCGAATTGAGGGTTGAAATTTAAACACAAAGGGGTGCAGAGGTAAGCACAGAGGCACGCAGAGATTTCGCTATGAATTAATGAGATGTTGTACTTAGTTATAAGTTATTTTAGTAACATTACTATTTAGGGATGTTATTTTTCATGAGTTTTACTATGAGTTATGGAATGAGTTTTATGAGTTTCAGAGTCTATAAGACAACTAATATTAAAAGTAATTCACTGCAATGTTATATCTAATACGAATTTGGTTTACTTGCTCAAATAACTTATTACTTACACTTCTTGTCAACGGATATCAAAACTCAAAAAATTATCATTGATGATGCTGGATAAGCAATACTAGTTCTATGATTCATAAGGCTCTCTCTGATTTAATACAAGTCTTAATAGCTATAAATTCAGGTGTTATAAAAGATTATTCCACTATAACTTTATCATCTATTTTTAATTATACAGCTTCAGCTAAATGTGATTTTGAGTAATAAAATTTTTATTATTTAATAATTTTATTAAGTATTAGGGGATCAAATGATAAATATTTTAATAAATGATGCAGAATCCCAGACCCAAGACCTCTTAATAAAATGCTTGAAAACAGCAGGTTTTGAAGTGATTTCCACAGATAAATGTTTTATTACTGTTCATCTTAAACAAGAGAACTTGTTTACTACCACCGAAATTAAAAAATCAAATACTCAAGAGTATATATTTCCATCTATTCCTCGGCTGCATGAGGTTTTTGAGTTTATTGAATTAAATTATCATCAAAGTATTAGCCTCAAAGAAGTGGCTCAAGCAGTTGGTTATTCCTCAGCTTACTTAACCGACTTAGTACGAAGACTTACGGGGAAAACAGTCAATAATTGGATTATTGAACGCCGGATAGCCCAAGCATGTACATTACTTTTACAAACTAATTACTCCGTTGATGAGATTGCTTTAAAAGTAGGCTATCAAAACATTAATCATTTTTATTGTCAGTTTCGTGATTACTACAAGGATACTCCTTGTGGTTGGAGAGAACTACAGCGTTGTAAAATAGCTTCTAATGAAGCACAAATAAGAAAATAGAAAAAATACTTAAAATTAAAAAGTTTTGTAATTTCTCCTTATTTGCTCATTTATCTTAATTTCTTTCTTTTTATATTTGTACTTGAGAGTGTAATTGTCCCTATTGTCAATCCTAAAAATAGTAAATCTACTAAATTGGAAATTATTGTAGCAGTGAGTAATTGTTTCAGTATTTACTCACTGCTGTTTTTCCATAAAGTTTTCATATTCATCTATCTATTCTGTTAAACAAACTACTATTTTATACATAGATAAGACTGAAGCCTTATAAGCTAAAGATAATTAACTTTCGCTTTTATGAAAAGCTAAAAATAGTTAATTACCGAGCTAATTAAAAAAGAATAGTATTGATATTAAGAAAGAGCGAAAAGTTTAAACAAGTTAAACCTTGCTTTTTCAAAAAAATAGGGGAAGTTAAGTTAAATGCTACCTCCTATTGAACATAACTTAATCAATCAAAAACGAGGACAAAAATATGTCTACAACACAAGGTACTCCTCCCTGCACACATCGCGTAGGACAAGGAGACACATTTTATGAGCTTGCACGAGCTTATTATGGTGATGCAAGCAATATACAGGCGCAAAAAATTCAAGATGCTAATCCTGGTGTTTCCCCTACAAGCTTACAACTTGGTCAAATACTTAATATTTTTGCATAAATTTTAGTAGTCGGACAGAATTAAATACACCAATTTGGACTGAAATTTTGCCTAGCAAGAAATCAGTATTGTAATTAGTTCTAGCCTTAACTGAGAAGTATTGGGTTAAACCTATGATAATACCTAAAAATATTTAACTTTTGCTTATATTTTGTCTAAAAATAGCTAATTCAAATTTAAGCAAGAAAGAATAATACTATTAAAAACAACAAAATATTTAGTAATTATCTAAATTTTTACTTAAACAATGAAATTTTGTTTTTAAATAAAAAACTATGGCTAACCAATTCCAAAAACGTCAATATGTTTAAACTCAAAATAAGTAAAACGGATCAATAAACTAACTATGTAAAGATAAGTACATAAGAATGGGTATCAAGTACTGTAGCAAAGCTCAAATCAATAATTTTGCACTTTGTAAGCACATTCTTCTGCACGCTCACTTCACTCTAATCCTTAATAAAGGTAACCGTAAATATCTATAATTGGAGTTTCTTAATAATGGTAACGGAATACAAAAATGCAGTTTTAGATGACAAACAGCTTCAACAAGCTTTAAAAGATATTAACCCGAAGTTTGGTGACTTTGTTACTCGTGTAGCAGGTGAAGCGTGGGGTTTACCATTAATTAACCAAAAAACTAAGGCTTTAATAACGATCGCTGTTGATGTTGCCAATCAAGATCAGGTAGGGCCTAGTAGTCCTTTTGCAGCCCATATAAATATGGCTCTCCAGCAAGGAGCCACGAGGGCAGAAATCGAGGAACTCCTGTTGTTTTTATGTGTATACGCCGGGTTCAATAAAGTTGCTGGCTGCTTCGGTGCTTTGAATGAGATTCTCGATCGCCAAACCTAGTTGACATCAACAAAAAATTAATTGCGAATAAAGGAGTGTAGCAATGATATTAGCAACGACAAGAAAGACCGATTATGCCACACGCGATCGCCAAGGCAAACTAGCCTTCTACGTGCTGTTGTGGAAACGCAAAGGCATTTCCCGTGAACTATTTGATGACTATTGGAGAGATGTTCATGGCCCAGTATGCGCCCGCCTACCAGGTCAGCATCAATACTGGCAGTTTCATCTAGGGCATAGCGAAGGTGGTATATGGCCAACTATAGATGGTATTGAATACACCTGTCTCGAAGAAAACCAGTTTGATGGGATTGCCGAATTAACCTTTGAAACCGAAACCCAACGTCAGATATGGTTTAAATCTGCCGCCATCCTCATGGATGACGAACACAACATTTTTAGCAAAGCCATCGGCTACAATACCGACTCTAGCAACTCCCAAACCTACGTTGATGGGATTCCTACCCCAGACCCCAACGGCAATCTTGGTCTGCTCAAGTTCCACGTCATGGTTAAAAAATCCGATGGTGTGAGTGTAGACCAGTTTCGCCAGTATTTGACACAAAGCTTTGCCCCAGCTGTGGTCAAAAGCGACTCGGTACTCAAGTTCCGCCTGCATTTGTTTGAGGAAGTGGACAACTCGCGCCCTGATGCGGCTGGGGTATCACATTTTGAACCTCTAGAAAAGCAGTATCAAGCCGCCTTTGAAATTGCCTTTGCTAATCCCTTGGAGATGGAAACTTTCTTCGCTTCAAGAGAGTATGCCACTGCCGTCAAAGACCAATCTAAGTATATCAAGCAGCTTTTACCATTTCCCGAACGTAGTGTTTACACCTTTGTCTACGACGGCGAAATGACTCTGGCAGGTCAGCGTAGTTCCACTGTTGCAGAACTGATTGCCAACATTGGAGCCACCAATCAACTTAAGAAGGATGTAGTTTCGCTAATGCTAGAACAAAAACTGAGTTTTTCTAACACGAATGGTTCTTCAAATAGGTCTCAAAATGGTTTACAAACCACTACAACCACATCGAGCCAAAAACGGATTAACTACTACAAAGATTTAGCAGCAGATTATTCTCGACCGGGGCTGGTGAGTACCTATGTTGCTAAAAAACTGATCGAGGATGCTGAAAGGTTTGTTGCCAAGAAAGAAAGAACATTGCCTCAAATTGGAGTTGATTATACCCTCGAACAAATCGAACAAGAGAATAAGGAATGGTGGCCTACTCATTGTGAGGTTTTACGCCAAGGACGAGGTGACATTTTAACAGGGGAATATCGCAACGATTTAATTTATTTGTGTCAGGACGGCCCTTATTACGGCTTAGAACAACAAAAAGAACGCGAGAAACATTGGTGGGCATTAATTGCCCAACCAGGAGTCACTATGTGCTGGCCAATCGTCATGTTTTACGGTGAAGTCACCTATTTTGAGTGGAAGTGTGTAGACGACGAAACCAACGAAAGCATTGCTAAGGGAAATGTCACTTGGGTGCGCCGTGGTCATAGAGGGGGGTGCCATCTCAAAACCGAGCAACTGACATTCTATCGTGATGTTTTTGCCCCAAGTGGACTATTGAATTTGATTACCACAACCTAAAATGAAAAATGCAGTATTGGATGACTTGAAACTGCAAGCAGATTTAAAAGATATCAACCCGAAATTTGGCGATTTTGTGATTTGCGTTGCTGGTTAAGTATGGGGACTACCGTTAATTGACCAAAAGACTAAGGCTCTAATTGCGATCGCTGTTGATATTATTAATCAGACTACCCAGGTTCAGGTAATCTTTTTACAGCCCATGTGAATATGGTTCTTAAACAAAGAGCCACCCACAAAGAAATTGAAAAACTGCTTTTATTCTTATGTGTTTACGCAGGATTCAATAAAGTTGCAGTCTATTTCAATACTTTAAAAGAAATTTTTCAGCAAAGCGGTGATGCAAACATGATATCTGCAATGAGAAAGGAAGATTATTCCATACGCGATCGCCAAAGTCAACTAACCTTTTACGCGCTGTTATGGAAACGTAAAGGAATCTCCTTAGAGCTTTTCGATGAATACTGGAGAAATGTACACGGGCCACTCTGTGCGCGCCTACCAGGACAGCATCAGTACTGGCAATTCCATCTTGAGCATAGCGAAGGTGGTTTGTGGCCGATAATTGATGGCATTGAATACAACTGTCCACCAGAAAATCAGTTTGATGGCATTGCCGAATTAACCTTTGAAACCGAAACCCAGCGCGAGACATGGTTTAAATCTGCCGCCATCCTCATGGATGACGAACACAATATTTTCAGCAAAGCCATCGGTTACACCACCAGTGCAGGCAACTCGAAAACCTACGTTGATAGCATTCCCAATGGCGACCCCAACGGCAATTTGAGAACACTCAAATTCCACGTCATGGTGAAAAAATCTGATGGTGTGAGTGTAGACCAGTTTCGCCAGTATTTGACACAAAGCTTTGCCCCAGCTGTGGTCAAAAGCGACTCGGTACTCAAGTTCCGCCTGCATTTGTTTGAGGAAGTGGACAACTCGCGCCCTGATGCGGCTGGGGTATCACATTTTGAACCTCTAGAAAAGCAGTATCAAGCCGCCTTTGAAATTGCCTTTGCTAATCCCTTGGAGATGGAAACTTTCTTCGCTTCAAGAGAGTATGCCACTGCCGTCAAAGACCAATCTAAGTATATCAAGCAGCTTTTACCATTTCCCGAACGTAGTGTTTACACCTTCGTCTACGACGGCAAAATGACTTTAGCGGGACAATGCAGTTCTAAGGTTGCAGAGCTAATCGTAAAAGTAGGAGCAATCAATCAACTCAAGGAGGACGTAGTGTCTCTGATAAATAGTAAGCAGAATGGTAAAACTGGGTTAGGTCATTACTTGCAAGGAGTACAACACTTCGGGATGACAGTTTATGACATGGCAAAAGCTATGGAATTTTACACCGAAGTTTTAGGTGGAAAAGTTGCTCTGAGTGGCGATGGATTTACTGGCCCAGTGTTGCACAATACTCTTTTTCAAAAAGAAGATATTGAGGCAATTGAACGCAAAATTGAGCCGAAAACATTGGGAGTTCCCAACCTCAGAGATGGTTCAGAAGCTGCAATAGATGTAAGGTTTATTTCTTTTGGTAACACTGTTGTTGAACTCATCCATTTCCGGGATGCTAAATTAACACCAAATGCTCCTAATATTTTTGGCAAAGTGTCTTCTTGTGTTGGCTATGCAAACGTACCGCACCTTTCTTTCTATGTGAAAGATGATGTGGATCTCAACCTTTTTGCCACAACCTTAGAACAAGAGTGTCAGAGACGAGGTCTGACTGATGTTGTTTGTAACCGCATCATCGATGTCAAATCAGAAGCCGAAAGAAACAATCTTCCTCTTAAGTACAATGCCAACAAGTTTTGGAATGAACCAGAATATTTCGTCGAAGGCTACTCAGATTCAGAATTCGGCGACTTTGAAGGATGGTCATTGTTTTACTGTAAAGGGCCAAACGGAGAACAACTTGAATTTAACCAAGTGACTCGCAAAGCCAAAGAAAATTTCACCAGAGCGGAGGCAGAATATAACCAAGCCAACAACACAAATTACTGGTTTTTGAACTCCCAAACAAAAACTACAAACACAAATGGAAATGAGACTTATAGCACATACAGCAATCTACCTAATGGTATTTCTCAGTTAGAGCCAGAAAAAGCCAAGCATTTGTTACAAACTGCTCAACCGGAAGCTATCAACAAAGGTTCCCTTGCTCTCAAACATCTCATCAAAAATCAAACTACCAAAGAGGATAAATTAATGACACAGACAACAGCAATTTCCCTAACCAAACCTGAAATCGTTAGACAAATGTTTCAAGCAGGCGAGTCCATGAATGTGAACAACTTCGTCGAGTTCTACACCGATGACTGTTTGTATCAGTTTTCTAACTTTCCCATTGCCTATGGACATCAAGGTATTAAAGACAATTCAATTGCTTTCTTAAATACAGTGGCAAAAGTTTACCACCACATTAAGAATATGTGGGAGATAGGAAACACCGTTATCTGCGAAATGGATGTGACCTATATTCGCCACGATGGTAAGGTGTTTACACTTCCCTGCTGCGACACTATTATCTTCAAAGGAGATAAAGTGCAAGAACTGCGGATTTATATGAATATAGATCCGGTTTTTCAGATAGAACAAGTTGAACCTCAAACCGTCGCTGCAAGCGGTTCATTGAGCCAAAAAATCGAAAAAATGTATGAGGCTTTGCAAGCGGAAAATTGGGATGAATTTATTAGCTTTTTTACTCCCGACATACTCTACAAAATTGGTACAAATGACCCTGTAATTGGGCCGCAAAACTGCCGCGACCTTTTGACACATATCTATAAAACCCTGAAACTTGCAACCTGCAATATCAGAGGAACCTGGGAAATCGGCAATACCGTTGTTTTGGAAATGGATGCTAATTACATTCATAAGCAGGACAAGCGGTTTGTTCAGGTTCCTTGCGTCGATATATACCGTTTTGAAGGGGACAAAATATACGAGTGGAGAGTCTATGCTGATGCCTCTGCAAGTGGTGTTCAGCTTTAAGGGGAAATCAATGAAATGGTAGCTTTTATCAGATAGCAGCACCCTGCGACTTAGACCAATTATCCGGAGTTAGGAACTATGGTAACAAAAGTAACTAGTAAAAAAGGAAAAATAGGTGTTCTGATTGAAGATCACTTTGACGAGTTTGAGTTCAAAACCTTCAATAATTTCTTTACTAGGAATGGATACGAGATAGAGTATATATCTCATCTTTGGAATCAAAAACAACTGACATTCAAGGGAAATGACTTAACACAAGAAGTGACAGTTACCGCAGAAGTGAACGATGTTGCTCCTCAAGATTATGCAGGCATTATTTTAATCGGTGGCTATGCGATGGATCGTCTCCGGTATGAAGAGTATTCTCAAGAGGGACAACCCAACCAAGCCCCAGCCGTCAAATTCCTTCGTAAAGCTGTCAAGGCGATGGATAACGATCAATTAACAATTGGAACTATTTGTCATAGCCTTTGGCTGTTCTGTGCAGCACCAGAATTATTGGAAAATCGTCAAGTTACCTGCGCTCATAATGTGATTGCCGATGTGCAGAATGCCGGAGGAATTATTGTTTTTGATGGCAATGGTACTAAAAGAGTACATACCGACGGCAATTTAATTACGGGAAAACACCCTGATGTAGTTAACGAATTTGTGATTGCTTATTTAGAGGCAATTAACAAGCAAGCATTGAATAAAGTTACCGCTTAAACCAATCTTTTATAAAGTTGCGCTTAATTTTCGCTCTGGCGAAATATCTTTCAAAAAACTCTCTGTACTTTGCGATAACCTTAGCGTTCAAAAGCGAAAATCCGGTGCAGCTTTACAAAGACATAGTTAACTGATTAATCATTGCAATGAGAGGAAAGCTCAAATGGCTATTATCACCACGATAGAAGATGAAATTCAATTTGCACCGCTAATAAATCAATACCAATTAGAACCAGGAAAAGCAAATCCTTTGGGGGCAACGCCAGACAAAGACGGAGTAAACTTTTCGATTTTCTCAGAAAACGCTACATCTGTTGAACTTTTGTTGTTTGAGCAGTATGATGACCCAGAACCATCACAAATCATTAAATTAAACCCCAGGCTGAATAAAACTTTCTACATCTGGCATATCTATGTAAGAGGGTTAAAACCCGGTATTTCCTATGGCTATCGAGTTGATGGGCCTAACGATTTACACAGAAGGGGACACCGCTTCAACAAAAATAAGGTACTGCTCGATCCTTACGCTAAAGGAATTAACAATTTTGTTTGGAACCGTGCTGACGCTTTGGGATCAAAAGACAACGTAAGTACCTCAATGCGTAGTGTAGTCATTGATATCTCTGATTATGATTGGCAAGGCGATCGCCCCCTCAATTACCCAATGAGTGATACCATCATTTATGAGGTACACGTTGGCGGATTTACTAAATCACCCTCATCAGGCTGTCAGCACAGTGGTACATTCTCGGCGATCGTTGAGAAAATCCCTTACTTACAAGAATTGGGAATCACAGCTGTTGAACTGCTGCCGATATTTGACTTTGATGAAAAGCAAACTCTGCGAGAAGTTAACGGTCAACCACTGAAAGATTACTGGGGATATAATCCGCATAGTTTCTTTGCCCCTGAAATCTCTTATTGTAGTTCTCCTTGTGAGGTCAGCCCAATTACAGAGTTTCGAGATATGGTTAAGGCCTTACACAAAGCAGGCATTGAGGTGATTTTAGATGTAGTCTTTAATCATACTGACGAAGGCAACCATGAAGGCCCAACCATCAATTTCAAAGGTTTTGATAATAGTGTCTACTATCACCTAGTCACATCTGACCAGCAATACTACATGGACTACTCTGGCTGTGGCAATACGGTCAACTGCAACCACCCTATGGTAGAGAAGTTGATTATAGATTGCTTGGAATTCTGGGTAAAAGAAATGCACGTTGATGGCTTTCGGTTTGATGAAGGATCTATCCTATCGCGTGGTCACGATGGAGTGGCACTAGTTCATCCGCCAGTAATATGGCACATTGAAACATCCGAATCCTTAGCTAACACCAAAATCATTGCTGAAGCATGGGATGCTGGCGGACTCTATCAAATTGGCTATTTTCCGGGTTATCGGTGGGCAGAATGGAACGGACGCTTCCGTGACGACATCCGGAGCTTTGTTAAAGGAGATCCAGGGCTAGTCGGGGCAGTCGCTACGCGCATTGCCGGAAGTGCTGATCTTTATCAAGAAACCGGACATCTACCGATTAATAGCGTTAATTTTATTACTTGCCACGATGGTTTCACCCTCAATGATTTGGTTTCATACAACTATAAGCACAATGAAGCTAATGGTGAGGGGAACCGTGATGGTATTGATGAAAATTTAAGTTGGAATTGTGGCTTTGAAGGAGAAACTGACAACCTCGAAATTGATACCTTACGTCGCCAACAAATTAAGAATTTCATAGCAATTTTGTTCCTTTCTCAAGGCGTACCGATGATTGTCGGTGGTGATGAAGCCAGACGGACACAAAAGGGTAACAACAACGCCTATTGCCAGGATAATGAAATTAGTTGGTTTGATTGGAATCTTGTGCAGAAGAACGCTGATATATTCAGGTTCTGCAAACGGATAATCGAATTCCGCAAATGTCATTGCAATCCTACCTTGCGTCGCCGTCATTTCTTCAGTGGCGAAGTTAATGAGCGGGGTCTAACAGACATTGCTTGGCACGGTACTAAGTTATTTAGCCCAGATTGGAACGATCCTAATTCCAGAGTACTGGCATTGACTATGGGGGGCTTTGATGGCAATGCAGATATTCACGTCATGCTCAATATGCACTGGGAAGAACTCCACTTTGAACTTCCCTTTCTACTAGATAGGGAATGGTACAAAGTTATCGACACTGCTGAGTCTACCCCTATGGATATTGTCGAACCAGGGAAAGAAACTATCGTTGCAGGTGACATTTGTCTTGTGAAAGGTCGTAGCGTGGTCGTTCTAGTTTCCAAATAAATTCAGGTAAGCAATTTTCACTGGAGCAATATTATGTCTCATCTAGGTTTTTCGTTTTCAGATACCATCGCTGGGTATGTTAGCAATTTTGACTCACACAAAGGTGATTTTGGCACTTTTGACCTCACAACTTCAGATGGTAGGAATTTTTCAGTTGCATTGACCTCAATGACTTCTGCTGAACTGGTGCGTAATCTAGAAGAACCTTATTACGATTGCACTGTGCAGATGAAATCAATGCTGGTGCCAAATCGCTATCTTTTCGCCTATGGTATTTTCTATCCAGAAGCAGACCAGTACAAGTTTGAAGCCAAACACATAGTCTTTCTGGGTCGGACAGAAAGTGAATACTTTTTTGAAAAGCCAAACTGGTGGGTTAACCAGATTCGCAGTCTTGCCAATTTCTATCTCAAATCGCAGTTTGATGACGGCGAAATTGATTATCGCAAATATCGTACCGATCTCAGCTTAGTTGGTGCTAAGGAAAAGACTAATCGTCAGGAAACTGATACTATCTCACGCCTAGTTTATGGTTTTGCTACAGCCTACATGATGACTGGCGATGACCGTTATCTAGAAGCGGCTGAAAAAGGGACTGAGTACCTGCGCCAACATATGCGTTTTCTGGATGAAGGCGAAGGGATTTGCTATTGGTATCATGCCATTGACGTTCAGGCAGATGGTAGTGAACAGAAAATATTTTCCTCAGAATTTGGGGATGATTATGACGCTATCCCCGCATACGAGCAGATTTATGCCCTGGCTGGCCCGACTCAAACTTATCGCATAACTGGCGATCGCCAAATTATGAATGATATTGAGTTGACAGTCAATCTGTTTAACCGTTATTTCCTCGATCAAACCGATAAAGGCGGGTTTTTCTCCCACATCGATCCGATTACCCTTAGTCCCTACAGTGAATCTTTGGGCCATAACCGCGCGAAAAAGAACTGGAATTCCGTGGGAGATCACGCCCCAGCTTATTTAATCAATCTTTGGCTAGCCACAGGTCAGGATGAATACGCCGATTTGCTGGAGTACACATTTGACACGATTGAAAAGCGGTTCCCAGATTTCGAGCATAGCCCCTTCGTTCAAGAACGTTTTTATCAAGACTGGAGCTATGATACAACCTGGGGATGGCAGCAGAATCGAGCAGTAGTAGGACACAACCTGAAAATTGCTTGGAACTTGATACGGATGCACCATCTCAGACCAAAAGAAAACTATGCCGCCCTAGCTGAAAAAATCGCCAAGATGATGCCAGCAGTTGGTAGCGACCAACAGCGTGGAGGGTGGTACGACGTAGTAGAACGTGTACTACAACCAGGAGAAGAAATATACCGCCATGTCTGGCACGATCGCAAAGCTTGGTGGCAGCAAGAACAGGCTATCTTAGCCTATCTGATCCTGGCTGGCTCCCTTGGTAATCAGGAATATCAAAGATTGGCCCGTGAATCAGCAGCTTTCTATAATAGTTTCTTCCTCGATACCGAAGTGGGAGGAGTTTACTTCAATGTTTTAGCCAATGGGCTTCCCTACCTCTTAGGCAAAACTGAGCGGGGTAAGGGTAGCCACTCAATGAGCGGTTATCACTCCTTTGAGTTGGCTTACTTGGCAACAGTTTATACTAATTTACTGGTGAATAAACAGCCGATGGATCTCTACTTCAAGCCGAAACCAGGCGGATTTAAGGATGACATTCTCAGAGTTGCCCCGGATATTTTGCCACCAGGCAGTGTACGGATTGGTGAAGTATGGATCGACGGGCGATCGCACTTTGACTTTGATGCCAACAGCCTAACAGTCAAACTGCCACCTTCTCAAAACGATCTCAAAGTTCGAGTTCGACTATTGCCTACTCAGGTGTCATTCAACGCCACTCTGTTAGAAGTAACTGGAGGTACTGCCAAAATTTCTTTAACTGGGGTACTAGATGCCAGTGCTGTACCAGGTTTTCAGGAAGAGTTAGAGAAAGTGAAAACCCAACCAGTCAAACAGCTGGTATTTCTACTACATAATTTAAAGTGCATATCCAGTGCTGGTGTAAGATCCCTGATTTTCGCTAAACAGAAGTTAGGCGCTGATGTGCATATTTATATAGTTGGTGCGCCTGAACACGTATTACATTTCCTCAAGATGAGTTCTTTCTGCGAAGGCATTACTGTATTAGAGCAGTATGAAGCTATCGAGATGGCCAACGTGTAATTGAACACAACCTAATTGAGGAAAATCAGTAGGCAGAGAACTTTTCCGTGTTCACGTAGCGTCTCTTTCAAGAGAAGACAGGGTGTAGGTGACAAATTCGCTTCTTGTTGGGTGTTATTAAAGGCTAATTAGTTAGCAAGGGTGTTGGGAGTAGGGTGTGGGGTGTAGGGAAGATCAAGAACAGTAAATATAAGTACGGACACAAATCAATCTCTGACTCACTAATTTTCTTTACTACACGCGATACCCGACACCCCACACCCAAAGCCTTATAAACAATGGGTTTGCCGTTAACTTAGTGCTATTCGATTCACGACCATCTTCAATACACCCTACACCCCACACCCAGCCTAAACAGAGAACTTTGTAATCTACTGAACATAACTCAGTGAAGAAGGAAATTATGACGAAACCCGTACTAATGACAATAGACGATGATCCGCAAGTTTTATGGGCGATCGAGCGTGATTTACGGCGAGAATACGGTGGTGACTATCGAGTGCTGCGAGCGGATTCAGGCGAAATGGCTCTGGAGTCTCTCAAACAGTTAAAATTGCGTAACGAGCCAGTGGCACTTTTGCTTGTAGACCAGCAGATGCCGGAAATGACTGGCTTGGAGTTCTTAGAACAAGCCATTGAACTTTTTCCGCAGGTAAAACGCACCTTACTTACAGCTTATGCAGACACAGAGGCGGCCATCAGAGCCATCAATAAAGCAAAAATTGATTATTATTTGATGAAGCCTTGGAATCCTCCGCAAGAGCGTTTGTACCCTGTGCTGAACGATTTACTTGAGGTTTGGCAGGCATCATTTTTGCCATCCTTTGACGGCATTCGCGTTGTTGGTCATAGATGGTCTTGCAAGTCCCATAAAATTAAAGATTTTTTGGCTTGCAATCACGTTCCTTACCAGTGGTTGGATATAGAGTCAGATGAAGCACGCTGCTTGCTTCAGTGTACTAATTATGATGCTATGCAGCTGCCAATAGTGTTATTTCTCGATGGTTCTCACCTGGCAGCACCAACAAATATCGAAATTGCAGAGAAAATCGGGTTAAAGACACGCCCCAAAATGCCTTTTTACGATTTAGTTGTCGTGGGGGCAGGCCCAGCTGGTCTAGCCGCAGGGGTCTATGGGGCATCCGAAGGACTACGCACTGTCTTAATTGAACGGCAAGCCCCAGGAGGACAAGCGGGTTCTAGTTCTCGAATTGAGAATTATCTCGGTTTCCCAACAGGGTTGAGCGGAACAGAACTCGCCAGACGAGCGATCGCCCAGACTCATAAGTTTGGCGCAGAGATTCTAGCACCGCAAGAAGTAACTAACGTGCGTGTAGACGGTCAGTATCGATTTGTAACCCTCTCAGATGGGTCAGAGTTAAGCTGCCACACACTGCTGATTGCATCTGGCGTATCCTATCGTCGGCTGGATGTACCTGGTATTGACAAGCTGATGGGTGCTGGGGTGTATTACGGAGCCGCAATCACTGAAGCATCTGCTTGCCAAGGTGAAAACGTCTTTATTGTCGGGGCAGGCAACTCGGCTGGACAAGCTGCCATGCACCTGTCGAAATACGCCCAGTCTGTAACGCTTGTGGTACGTGGAGAGTCACTTCATAAAACAATGTCCAAGTATTTAATCGATCAAATCGAAGAGACGAAGAATATTAACGTCAAGTTGTTGACCCAAGTTGTTAAAGCCTGGGGCGAAGATAAGCTTGAGGCGCTCACCTTGGTAAACTTACAAGATGAAATGGAAACTTTACCTGCTAGCGCTCTGTTCACCTTTATTGGTGCGCTGCCACATACCAAATGGTTGGATGGTATTTTAGAACGTGATGAGCGGGGATTCATTTTAACTGGGTCTGAATTAATCCGTGATGGCAAACGCCCCAAGGGATGGACACTAGCGCGCAATCCTTTTCTGCTGGAAACTAGTGTACCAGGTATTTTCGCCGCCGGTGACGTTCGCCACCAATCAGTGAAACGAGTTGGTTCCGCAGTCGGCGAAGGTGCGATCGCTGTTCAATTAATTCATCAATATCTTGCATCTTTGTAGAAAGAGTTGATACCAAATTGTAATCATACGTAGTATTTCTCCCTCTACCTCCCCTGCACCCCTTCCCCTACCTGCCAAAACTAATATTCTTGAACGCAACTTGGTATGAGGTCTTTCTATGCTTGAGAAGTTATGCGAAATTTCTTTATTCCAAGAACTGACTGAGGATCAGCTTCAAGGGTTGTCGAAAGGCACCGAAGTATGGTTAGAGCCTGGACAAACCCTTTTCCAGCAAGGAGATCCGCCAGAATATTTCTATGTCCTACTTGAAGGCGAAATACAGATTTTACTGGATCTTAGTAACCAACAGATAGTTCTAGATAGATTCAAAACCGGGATGTTCTTTGGTGAATTACCTATTCTTGCAGGTATGCACCATTTAGGAAGCGGCCAAGCAGTACATAGAAGCCACTTGTACTGCATACCAGAGGATGTTTTTTGGCAAATGCTCATGGCCCATCCATGTGTGAGAAAAAATGTCCTTGGTTGTATGGCAATTCGCGTCCAAGAGTTTCGGATGTTATCTCAACAACATGAAAAGCTGATTGCTTTGGGGACTCTAGCCGCAGGTCTAGCTCATGAATTGAATAACCCAGCATCAGCAGCACATCGAGCCGCTCTACAACTGCGCGATACGATGCAGGTTCTCCAGTCCCTCGCTCTGAGGTGCATCGACCAACGCCTGGCACCGACTCAACTAGAATACCTTTTGCAGCTAAAAAGCAATGCCATTGAGTATGCTGCAACCCCATTCTCTTCAGATCCCTTAGCTCAGATGGATGATGAAGATGAACTAGCGGGCTGGCTGGATGAACATGGTGTGAATGATGGGTGGAAATTCGCTGCTGTCTTGGTTGGCGCAGGGATTAAAACTGAACAGTTACAAGCAATCGGTGACCAGATTGCCAGCCATACACTCACCGATATGCTGTCTTGGCTAGAAGCAACCCTGACTGTATCAAGTGTATTAAACGTGCTTGAGCAAGCTATTGAGCGCGTATACGATTTAGTCAAGGCTGTCAAGGCTTACTCATACATGGATCAGTCTGCGCTACAGAATGTAGATTTGCATCAAGGTCTTGAAAACACATTGACAATTTTGAGCCATAAGCTCAAAAAGCACCGTGTCAAAGTCATACGCGAGTACTATCCTGAACTACCAACCATTCAGGCTAACGGGAGTGCGCTCAATCAAGTATGGACGAACCTGATTGACAACGCGATCGATGCCTTGAGCGAGGGAGGCACAATTTGGGTGCGGACATTGTTGGAGAAAGATTCTGTTCTAGTAGAAATTGCAGATAACGGATCAGGAATTCCCCCTGAGATTCAAGGCCGCATCTTTGAGCCGTTCTTCACAACAAAAAAAGTTGGTGTTGGGACAGGGCTAGGTCTGGAGATTTCTTATCGAATTGTGGTGGGTCAGCATAACGGAGACATTCGTTGCTTTTCAGAGCCAGGGAACACCAGCCTTCATGTTCGTTTACCTATTGCTGGAATCAAATTTACTTAAAGATACTGGTTTAATTAACATGAATTCTGGCTCCTGAATACTTACCACAATTTTGTGTTTATCTAATCAAAAAAAGGAAGTTTACTATCATGAATTCAGCCGTAGAAATCACTGGGGGTAAGAGCCGTAAGCCAGTCTATTTAGATAAAAATCTTCTGATTATTTTTGGCATTACTTTGATGGGTGTTTTAGGAGTTTCTAGTATTAATCCGGTTTTTCCAAAGATAGCGAAAGAACTGAATGTATCACCTCAAGAAATTGGGCTACTAATCACAGTATTTACTTTTCCTAGTATTGTATTAACGCCTATTCTTGGTGTGCTTGCAGATCGATTTGGTAGAAAAAAAATACTTGTTCCCTCGCTCATGCTATTTGGGATTGCCGGAGTAGGATGCGGGTTTGCTCATGATTTCAACTTATTATTAGTATTACGTTTTCTCCAAGGAATTGGTGCGGCTTCCTTAAACTCCCTCAATGTAACCCTGATTGGCGATATTTATTCAGGTAAAGAGCGCACCAATGCTATGGGTTATAACGCCAGTGTAGGTAGTATAGGTACGGCAAGTTATCCCACGATTGGTGGAGCGATCGCTGTATTAGGGTGGCATTATCCGTTTATGCTTCCCGTATTGGCCATTCCTATAGGACTGCTTGTGTTATTCTCGCTCAAAAGTCCTGAACCGAAAAGTCAGCAGAAGTTTACAGAGTATCTCAGAAATGCGCTAGGCAATTTTAAGAATCGGCAATTTGTTGGGCTTTTTGTGAGTACGGTTGCAACTTTCATGCTCCTTTATGGTGCTTATATAACTTATATCCCAATTCTCATCAGCAATTCATTTAATGTGTCAGCTTTGATTATTGGCATTATTCTCTCAAGTATGTCTGCCACAATTACGCTCACTTCATCACAATTTGGAAGGTTGGCAAGGAAATTTTCAAAAAGAGATTTAATCAAAATTTCATTTCTTCTCTTTGCTGTAGCTCTAGTCATAGTTCCCTTGATTCACAGCCTTTGGCTATTATTAATCCCTACAATGATTTTTGGACTAGGCCTTGGCATTGGCTTTCCTAGTATTCAAACTCTGTTAGCAGAGTTGACCCCCAGAGAATATTTAGCTGCGGTTATGTCAATCAACGGGACATTTCTAGGATTTGGGCAAACTTTGGGGCCTCTATTAATGGGGGCAGTTTTTGGTATCTGGGGAATCAGTAGTGTTTTTTATGCAGGTGCAATTTTTGCAATTGCCACGTTTTTAATATTTAGGCGTTGCAATTGTATGGAGTCAACTACTCCCACCTAAGGCTACTAAATACAATTTCAATATAAGGACAAAGTATTTATGACAATCACATCCAAAATCTCAGCCTTGACTGGCAGTACCTCACCAAAATCTCTCAAAGGTTTGCTTTCAAGAGTATTTGATCAGGAACCGAATAATTCTTTCGATCAGAGCCAATTGATCCCATGTAATATCAGAAATGTAAATGGCAAGATTGAAAATAATGACGTTGACTTTTTTAAATTTTCACATCTTCAAGCTGGAAATCTCTTTATTGCACAGGTAAAATCAAACACATTTGATCCACTTCTGGGATGGGTTAACGACTCTGGTAATATCCAAGTGAACGATGACCAATCTGACAGAAGTGTTCTACCCGTAATCACAGGAATAGTACCAGCTAGTGGGAATCTAGATTTGGCCGTGAGTGGTTTAAGGGATATTAACCTTACAGGTAACCATTTTGAATCGGGTCAATATACACTTTCATTAAAGACCTTTACTTTACCTACTTCTCCTACCAATTCAACACTCCTGAACGGTGGTTTTGAAACTGGTAATTTTGCTGGCTGGACAACATTAGGTGAATCTAGTATTCAGACATCAGCATTTGGGAGTAGTCCCACCGAGGGTGGTTTTGAGGCTTTGTTGTCAACTGGAGGAGCCACATTTGCTGACTCCATTTTAGAAGAATTTTTAGGGTTAGATTCTGGAAGCCTCGATCAGATTGCTAAACAAAGTACTGGTATTAATGAAGCTACTGAAGGTTCCGCTATTCAACAAACATTCACGGCAAAGGCTGGAGACATCTTAAGTTTCGATTGGAATTTCCTTCATAATATTGATATTCCGCAACTTCCAGGCATTTTTAATGATTTCGCTTTCGTCTCTATCGATTCTGTATCGGCTTTGGCTAACGCGACATCCTCATTATTAATGACTTCTAGAACACCATTTAGCCAAGAAAGTGGCTTTCAAACTTTTTCTTTTACAATACCAACCACCGGACAATACTCTTTAGGAATCGGAGTTGTAGATGTGGGCGATCGCACTGTTGATTCTGGATTATTAGTTGACAATGTGACTCTCACCTCTGGAAACAATTTGGTGATTTAGGCGTAGGTTGGAACGCAAGCAGAGAGCGAAAAACGCGCAGGTTTTCCTTACACAATGAGAGATAAAATAGCAATGTTAAGTAGAAGACACTTTATAGCAGCGAGTGCTGGGTTGGGAGCAGGACTTCTCATTCCTACGATGTTCCAATCAAAGAGAACTTATGCCGCCTCGCCACCAATAACTAAATTTACCGAGCTTTTGCCGACTCCGTTTGCGGGTTCACCACCAAGTATATTAGCGATCGCCCCAAGTACACACTCATTCCACAGCAGTTTAGGGGCAGGAGCCACATGGGGCTACGGTGGTGCTTCTTACCTCGGTCCTACTATCGAGGTCACACGTGGGGTACCGCTTAAGCTCACCGTGGCTAATAACGTGGGAAATCACCCTCTGATGGTGGGGCTTGACACAACATTGCATGGTGTACTTGCCTCCGATGCCACCAACCCACGAATGTCGTTGCACTTGCACGGCAGCAACACCGAACCACAAAGTGACGGTTACCCAACAGACACGTTTACACCGGGACAGACCTACGTATACAACTTCAACAGCAATCAAGAAGCATCGACATTGTGGTATCACGACCATGCGCTCGGTATCACTGGGTTGAACGTTCTGGCCGGGCTTGCTGGAGTCTACTTAATCAGAGACATCGACGATCCCATAGGTGGTAATGGGCCACTCAATCTCCCCTCTGGCGCTCCTTATGAGATACCTCTGGTGTTACAAGACCGGGAATTTAACGCCGATGGCTCGATATTCCATCCCCCTGGCTGGGAATCGGAGTTGATTGGTGATGTTGCTACTGTCAATGGCAAAGCATGGCCAAACCTTAATGTTGACCGCACTTTGTACCGATTCCGGATTGTCAATGGCTCAAGTGACCGAACCTACAACCTCAAGCTATCGCCGAAACAGCCAATCATTCAAATTGGTACTGATGGGGGAATGCTCAACGCTCCAGTGCCATTGTCCAGCCTGCTGCTCTCTCCAGGCGAGCGGGCTGATGTATTGATTGACTTCTCTAAGAATCTACCAGGAGAAAAAATCGTCGTCCAAAATGATGCTGTGTCACCGTTTCCGTTTGGTCGGGGCAGCTTCTTTCCAAAACCACTTCTGCCAGAAATCATGCAGTTCACGGTAAACGCGGGTGCTGCTGCTCCTAAAGTCATTCCTCAGAAACTACGACTGCATAAACCATTAATCAAGCCGATTGCTATTCCACCCGTGCGGCAGCGATTCTTGACACTAGTGGAAACCATAGTTGAAAACAAGCTGATGGTGGTGTTACAAAACTACGTCTACTGGGATGAGGCCGAGCAATATCCAGAACTAAGGGAACGCCCCAAGGTAGACACTGTGGAGCAATGGAACATTATTAATCTGCAACCAGTTGCCCACCCAATGCACCTGCATCTAGTCTTTTTCCAGATTCTCAATCGGCAAAAGATTGATACGGCTCAGTATCTGAGGGCATACTTTGCTACTGGCCCTCGTAAAGTACGTATGCACCACGCACCACCGGGTGGGTCAACAGTACCAGCTAGCTACCCACCACCTGACCCTACACCATTTGCGATCGGTCCTGCAAGACCACCTGCACGGAACGAGGCAGGCTGGAAAGATACGGTGTTAGTCTACCCAGGCGAAGTCACCCGCCTTATCATCCCCTTCGGTGCCCAAGCCGCGCCGAACTTGCCCTTTGGCAACTCGTTTACTGGGCGCTACGTTTGGCACTGCCACATGATCAGTCACGAGGACAACGAGATGATGCTGCCCTACGAGGTGGTGACGTAGGCTGGCACTTCAAGATACTAGGGCGTGTTTTCAAACTCCAGTAGATCGAAAACTTTTATAAGTTGACGAAATAATCAGGGTTTCAGCCGACGTTTTGGGGTTGACGATCGCGATCGCTTGCACTGCACTCTTAACCCACCAACAATGCCCGTTCCTTGAAAAGCAGACTCCAACAGGATTCCGGCAGACTATGTTCCTAAACTCAAATGAACGGCTCTTCAGGCTTCTGGAAAACTTTTCGATCTACTGATAGTACCTCGATTCCAGCCCAATTCTATTTCTGCAAGTCTCTGCCCTCCTAGACCTAAACCCTGTACTGTTGACGCTAGAAATTTGCGTTTTGCAGCTCCTTTTAATTGAGATGCTGTTTGTTTCAATAGTTGTTTCAGTGAAGAAGTTAATACTATAGACACCCCTGCTGCACCCGAAATTTCAATTATTATTACTGAATTTACTACAAAAAGGGAGAAAGCGGCAGCCATCAGCTACCGCTTTCTCCCTCTCCTACAATGATTATCATTATCTTTTGCTGGGATGTTTTATTTTTTGGAAGTCCCTTAACTCGACACCAATGGACTCCATCCCATTCGTGCAGAAGCAAGCATTAAAAGCTGTAGCAATTACCCCGTAAACCTTAGAGCTTTTCTTAGTGCTATTCGTCCCTAACCTTTTGTTATCGAAAGCAGCGACTAATTAAGTTTCGCCTTAACTTTCGGATTTTAATTGGACAAAATTATTCAAAATTGGAAAACTCAATATTACAGACCTCAATTCATTAAAACCATGATCAAGACAGTTTTCCACAACCCACTCAAGTTTTATTTTACGGCAATCGCATTACTCTATTAACCATATCAAGTGCAGTTAATTAATATTCATTTAGGCAGTACTTGAGACTACCAGTAATAACAAGCTAAATTAACAAAACTTAACTTCAAAAGCCTGTTACTCCATATTGAAACAGACTTGAGATTACTCCCAACTCAAATAAAAGAATGCTTTATGGTGAAAGATACAATAGTCAAAAAATCCTCTCTTACAAAACCTCCGGTTCACCAATTGACCATTCTGACAATCGCTACAACTTTTTTAGTTGGCGGAGTTACAACCTATATGCTCTGGCGGTTTCAGTCATCTCAAGCTGGTGTTACCCAAACAGTAAAAGTTAACAATATACCCGAAGTCAAGACAGTAACTGCTTTGGGGCGTTTAGATCCTGGCGGTGAAGTCATTCAAGTTTCTGCTCCTACTTCATCTGAGGGTAGCCGAGTTGAACAATTACTTGTCAAAGAAGGTGATTCGGTAAAAACAGGTCAAGTAATTGCCATTTTGGATAGCCGCGCTCGTCTTCAAGCTGCTTTAGCAGAAGCCCAACAACAGGTACGAATAGCGCAAGCCGAACTTGCTAGCATTAAAGCAGGCGCAAAACTTGGAGAAATTGAGGCACAGCGCGCACAAATCGCTCGTCTGGAAGTCGAGCGGCGCAATAACATAGAAGCCCAAACTGCTACGGTAGGTCGGCTGGAAGCTGAATTCAGGAATGCTCAGGTCGAAAATCAGCGCTATCAGATGCTCAATCAGGAAGGAGCTATCTCTGCATCACTTAAGGATAGCAAACGTCTTAATTTTGAAACTGCTCAAGAGCAATTGCAGGAAGCCAGAGCAAATTTAAAGCGCATTCAATCAGGACAAAAACAACAACTCAATGAAGCCAAAGCCACGCTGAAACAAATTGCTGAAGTACGTCCAGTAGATGTCGAGGTTGCAGCCGCAAAAGTTAGTAGTGCTAAGGTTGCAGTTCAAAAAGCCCAGACAGATTTAGAACAGGCTTACGTAAAAGCGCTACAGACAGGAAGAGTGCTTAAAATTCACACTTATCCCAGTGAACGGGTTTCTGATAAAGGAATTATAGAGTTCGGCAAAACAGGACAGATGTATGCGGTTGCTGAAGTTTACCAAAGTGATATCAGCAAAGTTCATCCAGGCCAACGAGCCAAAGTGGTCAGTGATTCTCTACCAGAACAACTGCAAGGGACGGTAGAGCGGATTGGTTTAAGTGTAGTTCGGCAAAACGTGATTCATGCCGACCCAGCCGCCAACACTGATGCTCGTGTGATTGAGGTTTGGGTGCGTCTCGATCCCGTATCAAGTAAGAAAGTAGCACAGCTAACGAATCTTCAAGTGACGGTGGTGATTGATATATGAAAGGTTTAATCCAACAATTACAACAGCGAACACCTCTAGGATGGTTGCAACTGAATCATGAAAAAAGCCGTCTGTTCGTGGCACTGTCGGGCATTGCTTTTGCAGATATACTGATGTTCATGCAACTCGGTTTTATGAATGCGCTGTTTGATACCAGCGTTTTGCTCCACCGCAAATTAAAGGCTGATGCTGTACTAATCAGCCCTCAAGCCCGCGACTTAGCAAATATAGGCACTATTCCCCGGCGGCGGCTTTATCAAGCAATGGATGTGCCTGGAGTGAAATCAGCCCAGCCTTTGTATATCAACTTCATAGATTGGAAGAATCCCCAAACCCAGCGCAAGACCTCTATGCTGGTAGTAGGTATAAATCCAGAGCGTGTTACTGTTGATTTGCCAGAGGTTAACCAGAATTTAAAAAGTATCAAATTGTCAGATACGGTTTTATTTGACCGCACATCTAGAGGAGACTACAAAGAGATTATTGCCAAAATTGAACAGGGTAAAACTGTCAAGACTGAAATTGAGCGACGTACTGTTACTATTAGTGGACTGTTTCAAGTTGGTGCTTCCTTCTCTACCGATGGCACTTTGATTACCAGCGATCAGAGCTTTTTGCGGTTATTTCCTCAACGACAGGCTGGGGCGGTTAGTTTGGGATTGATTCAGTTCAAACCAGATAATGATCCAGTACAAGTTACAGCTGCATTAAAAGCTTACTTGCCTAAAGATGTTCAAGTGCTAACACTTGAAGAATTTATTGACTCTGCAAAAGATTACGAAGCCAAAAATAGACCGATTGGTTTTATCTTTGGACTCGGAACTGTAGTCGGGTTTATAGTTGGTATCGTGATTGTTTATCAGGTTCTTTCCACTGATGTAAATGCCCACATCAAGGAATATGCAACATTTAAAGCAATGGGTTATCGTACTTTTTACTTGTTAGGAGTCGTATTTGAAGAGGCGTTGATTCTGGCAGTATTGGGATTTATACCTGGTGCATCAATTGCTATAGGACTTTATCATTTGGTTCGTAATGCCACTAACTTGCCATTATCTATGCCGTTGTTAAGAGGAGTATTTGTACTGCTACTAACATTAGTCATGTGTACTATTTCAGGAGCGATCGCTACCCGTAAACTTCAATCTGCTGACCCTGCTGACATGTTTTAGGTATACACCATGTTTAATAAGCCAGTCATTTCCATCCACAATCTCGATCACTTCTTTGGTCAAGGTCAACTCCGCAAACAAGTCTTATTCGACATCAATTTAGAAATTCATGCGGGCGAAATTGTGATTATGACCGGGCCTTCTGGTTCTGGTAAAACTACACTGCTCACCTTAGCTGGTGGATTGCGCTCTGCTCAATCAGGAAGTCTACAGGTTTTAGGAAAAGAATTGTGTCATGCCAGTCCAGCAGAATTGGTACAGGTGCGACGTAACAACGGCTATATTTTCCAAGCTCACAATCTCCATGGTAGTCTAACGGCACTCCAGAACGTCAAAATGGGCTTAGAATTGCACAAAAATATTTCTTCAAAACGAATGCAACGGCGAGCAGCACAAATGCTGGAGCAGGTAGGATTAGAGCATCGGATAAATTACTATCCTGACGATCTTTCAGGTGGGCAAAAGCAACGAGTTGCGATCGCCCGTGCTTTGGTAAGCCATCCTAAAATTGTTCTAGCTGACGAACCAACTGCTGCCCTCGATAGTAAATCTGGTCGAGATGTCGTTAACCTCATGCAGCAGCTAGCAAAGGAACAAAGCTGTACTATCCTCATTGTTACCCACGACAACCGAATTTTGGATGTTGCAGATCGGATTGTCCAAATGGAAGACGGCAAACTAGTAAATAACTCAACGCAGATATCAAATATTGAAATGTCTCACCGTTGAAGATCACTCACAAAAAAGTAACTCTAAATGACTTCTAAAATTATGATCGCAGAATTTGATGATTTCCATGTCCTAACTACGCTTTATCAAGATATTCTCAAAGCGACTATCCCCTTCATTTTTTTTACTACTAAGGTAGCTCAGGTTGAAACTCACAAAAATATTGATCTAGAAGTGAATGATTCTCAAATTCAGTCGTGTAATTTAAGAAAATTATTGGCATTAATTGCTACCAAACTCGAAAAACAGACTCTCCTGAAACAAGATTTTGAGGCTTACGCTCAACAAGTTTTAGAGCCATTACCTATTAATACTGCTAACAGGACAACTCAGCAGTCAAATTATCAGTCTGTTCTCTTGCTCAAAGAAGTCTTTGACTTTATTGAAGCAAATTATAATCAACCAATTACCCTTGACGATGTAGCACAAGTAGTTGGTTACTCTCCAGCTTATCTTACTAACTTGGTACGACTACAAACTGGTAAAAGTCTTTACCGATGGATTACTCATCGACGGATGGCAGAAGCATACCTTTTGTTATTAGAAACAGACCAAAATTTAAATCAAATATCTCTGAGCTTAGGTTATCAAAATACAACTACCTTCTGTCGTCAATTTCGCCAGATAAATGGCAAAACACCTCATGTTTGGAGAACAATATGCCGCCGTTATCTTAGTCCAAAAGCAATTAATGCTAAACAATTAATATCTCAATCAAAAGAATGGTTATTGCATTATAAATTTCAGGCAATTTAAGCGGTATCACGTATATTTTATGAAATTGCAATGTATAAAATTCAATTTTTACAATGGCTGCAATCTTTACTTTCAGCCATTTTTTGTTTTTAAAGCATAGACATAAACTTACGTTCTTTAATTTTTGAAATAAAAATATACTGTTATGTTTAATGAAATCAAAATAATTGTTCAATTAATCAAAAAAATGATTATTGCAACTATCCTTTAAGACACTATAAACTTGAACTGTGAAAAGAAAACACTTGACTTTCTCCTAGAACAACACACTTAAGACGTAAACAGTTGCTGCATAACTTTTAATGCTTTGCTTTTTAATCGCAAGCATTCGCAATCAAAAAAACAGAATTTACGTTCTTATTCCAATACATTAATCCGCAACAAATCTAGTCAATTGAAAACTCAAGAGATCATGAAAAAAAACAAACATTTTGACACTATTATTCTCGGAGCAGGGATTGCTGGAACAACCCTGGCTAGTATTTTAGCTAAAAATGGTTTTAGCGTATTGCTACTCGAAAAAGGTACTCATCCTCGGTTTGCAATTGGTGAAGCCATGTTGCCTGAAAGTGCATTGTGGATGTGGATTGTTGCAGAACGTTTTGGTATACCAGAACTTAAAAATTTAACTCAAGTTGAAACAATCCAGCAATACGTATCATCCGGTTGCGGCGTAAAACGTTTACTTGGGTTTGTTTACCATAAACAAGGCGAGAAACAAAATCCAGATGAAGCACATCAACTGATTTCGCCATCTTCTTCTTTGATATCTGAAAGCCACCTCTTCCGCCCAGATGTTGACCATTACATGTTGAAAGTAGCTATCAATTATGGCGTTGAATATCATGACTTGACTGAAGTACAAGACATTGACTTTCAAGAAGATGGCGTACAAGTACGAATCAAAGATGGAGAAGAATATTCTGCTCGCTTTTTAGTCGATGGCTCCGGTTTCCGTTCTCTAGTAGCTGAAAAATTCAATCTCCGCGAAAACCCAACTCGTTTAAGAACCAACACTCGCGGTATCTTTACCCATGTAGCTAATTTACCAGGCTATGATGATTGTATACCCCAAGAAGACTTGCCAGGACAAAGTTGTAAATGGCAAGAAGGAACATTACATCATGTCTTTGATGGGGGCTGGATATGGGTCATTCCCTTTGACAATCACAGTCTTTCGGAAAGCTCTCTGTGCAGTGTTGGCTTAATGCTCAATGGCTATAAGTATCCGAAAAAAGACATAGACCCAGAACAAGAATTCTACAGTATTATCGAGCAGTTCCCAAGCATTGCTAAACATCTTAAAGACCTGAAACCAGTACGTAAATGGGTCAGTACTGATAGGATTCAATACTCATCTACAGATGCGGTAGGACATCGTTATGCTCTGTTGAGCCATTCTTATGGTTTTATTGATCCTTTATACTCAAGAGGTTTTATCAGCACCTTTGAAACTGTTCATTCTCTAGCAGGTCGATTATTAGAGGCGTTAAAAGATGATGACTTCAGTGTTGAGCGCTTTACCCATGTAGAAAAATTGCTAGCAACAAAAATTGATCACAACGACCAGATACTTTATAACACTTTCCGTTCAATGTCGCACTTTCCACTATGGAATGCAATGACTCAACTTTGGTTAGCTTACCTAATTCTTAGTGATGTCTATCTGTTCCGTAGTTGCTTAAAATCTATAGCTAGTAGTAGTTCATCACCTTTTATAGAGCTTGACCAAGAAGAGCCTTATCCTATGGCTAAAGCTCCCTTTGCTGAGACTTTCCAAACTGTTTTAGATAGTTACGAAGTGTTATTAGATAAGGTTGATGCAGGAGAAATTCCTGTAGAAGAAGCTGCTAATCAGATGCTCTCTCTTCTCAAGCAATCTGATATGTTACCGCAATCAGTTTACCCTTGGGGAAATCCTCAAGCACGACATGTTGATTTCCGTGCGTATCCAGAACCAATCAAACCATTAGTTTCTTCAGGTGCAGATGATATTCCCTTAGCCTTGCTTAAAGAGTTTTTTGATATTAAAGTACCACAACCTGTATAGACGGGTTAGAAAAGTCTCTCCAATATTTGGAGAGACTACAGAGAGGACAAATAATGTGCAATGTGTTTTAAAGAATTGAGACAACAGCAACACAAATAAAAGAGATTACTATGCTATTGCAATCAAGACCTTCTACCCCAACAATAAATACTCCACTTCCAGGCCCGCGTGGTTTACCCATCATTGGGAACTTGCCAATCATGGGTAAATATCCATATCAAACATTCACTCATCTAGCAAAACAGTACGGCAATGTCTTTCAAATACGTATTTTTTCTCAAACTATTGTTGTACTCAATGGACTTGAAACAATTAAAGAGGCTTTATTAAAACAACAAGGGGATTTTGCTGGTAGACCAAACTTTTACACTCTCAAGAATGCAGTTAGAGGTAGGGCTATTGGTGGTAGGGATTATGGTTTGCTATGGAAAAGGCATCGGGAAATTACTACTAACGCTCTGCATAAATTCGTTACAAGTAAAGTAAGCTCCATTGAACAGCAAGTGATGGAGGAAGCAGCTGAATTAGTAAATATTCTCTTGAGCTATCAAGGTCAACCTTTCAATCCCGAGATAGAGGTAAATCTCTCCGTTGCGAATGTTATGCTTCAGATTTTGTTTGGAGAAAAATGCAGTCGTGACGATCAAGATTTTATTGCCTTTGTCAAATTAGCTGAGGATTTTCCGCAAAATACTGCGGGTACTTTATTAGCTGATTTTATACCACAGACTCGTATATTTTTTGAAAATTTTGGACAAGGGTTATCAAAGTGGCATAACGCGCTGAATACGCTGGAAAGATTAGTTTTAAAGAAGTTAAAAGAGTATCGAGACTCATACGACCCCGAAAATCTTAGAAGTATGGTAGATGCGCTCATTAAAGCCACTAATGAGTTAGATGAGTTCGACAAGCAAACCTTGGGTCTTACCGAAAAGGTGATTGTGGAAGGAACACCGCAAGAAATGATGGGTACAGGATTACTACCTATTGCGCCCCTAATTCGTTGGGCAATGTTATATATGATTGCTGACCCAGATATTCAGACGAAAGTCCACCAAGAACTAGATACAGTAGTGGGTAGAGACCGACAAGTATGCATGGCCGATCGCAAAAAATTGCCATTTACAGAAGCTTGCATTCATGAAATGCTACGACATGCTCATTCCTTCCCTCTGGCTCTCCCAAGCGCTACTACAATTGATACCACTATCAATGGTCACTTCATTCCCAAAGATACGCCTGTGTTCGTTAATCTTTATAGCTTGACCCGTGATGAGCGTTTTTGGCATGAGCCTGAAAAATTCAACCCATATCGATTTCTCACTGATACAGGAGAAGTTAGAGAAGATTTGCTAGATAAATATTACCCATTTGGAATTGGAAAACGTCGCTGTTTCGGAGAGTATTTAGGACGGCTTGAGCTATTCACTTTTATTGCTAGTTTAATGCAGAAATGCAGCTTTGAAAAAGCTCCAGGAGAAAAATTGAATTTTGAAGGTACAGCAGGAGCTATTTTAATGCCGGAGAGTTTTCAAATTATCATCAAGCCGCGTATTTAATTAAGAGCGATCGCAAATCACAATCAAAAACAGCAAACAATATTTAGAGGTAAGTTATGACCCTTCATCCCCCAGAACCATTTCGGATCAAGATGGTTGAGCCGATCAAACTACTCGATCGTAATACCCGTGAGGCAGCTATACGCCGAGCTAATTACAATCTCTTTGGTCTGCGTTCAGAGGAAATATTCATTGATTTGTTTACAGACTCTGGCACTAGTGCAATGAGTCAAGCACAGTGGGCAGCAATGCTTGAAGGTGATGAAGCTTATGCTGGCGCTCGTTCGTATTATCGATTAGCAGAAGTCATTCAAGACATATTCGGCTTTCCCTACTTTTTACCTACTCACCAAGGTCGAGCAGCAGAAAACATTTTGAGCGCTTGTTTGGTGAAACCAGGTCAGTATGTTCCTTCTAACATGCACTTTGATACTACCTATGCCAATATCCGCGCTCGTGGGGGACTTCCTACTAACCTAGTTATTGAAGAGGCCCATCATACTGGTTCATATCACCCCTTTAAAGGGAATATGGATATTGAAAAGCTACGTGACTTTATCAATAGAGTAGGAGCAGACAAAATTCCCTTTGGTATGATCACAGTCACCAATAACGCTGGAGGTGGTCAACCCGTTTCTCTAGAAAACCTACGAAGAGTTTCCCAAACTTATAAAGAGTTTGGTATACCGTTTTTCATTGATGCTTGTCGCTTTGCAGAAAATGCTTATTTTATTAAGCTACGAGAGCCTGGTTATGCAGATAAAACTCCTCTGGAAATTAGCCAAGAAATGTTTGCTCTAGCCGATGGCATTACCATGAGTGCCAAAAAGGATGGCATGGTCAATATTGGTGGCTTTATAACCATGAGAGATGAGGTGCTATTTGAACAAGCACGTAATGAATTAATTCTCCGTGAGGGATTCCCCACTTATGGCGGGTTAGCTGGCCGGGATTTAGATGCTATGGCCATTGGATTGCGTGAAGTACTTCAAGAAGAATATCTAGCTTATCGTTTGGGGCAAACAGCTTATCTAGCAGCGCGTCTACGAGAATTAGGGATTCCCATCATTGAGCCGCCAGGCGCACATGCAGTATACGTAGATGCTGGATTGTTATTGTCTCATATCCCTCAAGAACAATTTCCTGCTCAAGCCTTAACAGTAGAACTCTATTTAGAAGGTGGAATTCGAACAGTAGAAATAGGCTCACTGACTTTTGGTCATCTTGATCCAGATACCAACAAAATGGTGTATCCCAAATTGGAACTAGTTCGTCTAGCACTTCCTAGAAGGGTATATACACAAAGTCATTTAGACTATGTGGCTGAAATATTTGGTAAAACTGCTGCACGCTGCAATCAAATTCCTGGATATCAACTAAACTACGCGCCTAAATTGTTGCGTCAATTTACAGCCCAGCTTGAACCTATTAAAGCAGATAATCACTTATCAAAAACATTGACAGAGTTATCAATACTCTCGGTTTAAGCGCAACTTGTGAACTTTCTTGAAAAAGATTCTTCCTAGCACAAAACATAAAGCTGAACAAGAACTGTTTTGAATAAAAGAGGTAGAAATGGAAGAAAACATTATTATTGTTGGAGCAGGGCTTGTAGGTTCTCTGCTCTCTGTATACCTAGCACGCGCTGGCTTTAAAGTTAGTGTATATGAACGAAATTCAGATCCACGCCAAGTTAATCTGCAATCAGATCGATCTATCAATATAACCTTGTCTGAACGGGGTTTCCACGCATTAGATGCTGTGGGTGCAGGTGACATGGTACGCAGGCTTTGCATTCCTGTCTATGGCAGAATTATTCATGCCCAAAATGGTGAGCTAAATTATCAGCCTTACGGTAACAATAGAGAAGCTATTTATTCTATCGGACGCGAAGACTTAAGTAAGGCGCTTCTCTGTTTTGCCCAACAGCATGAAAACATTGAATTTCATTTCAACCAAAAATGTAGTGACATTGATTTACCAACTGCTACCTTAAAATTCCAAAATTCAAAAACAGGAGAAGTCAATCAAGTTCATGCAGATAGGATTTTTGCTGCTGATGGAGCTTATTCTTCTGTTAGGCACAAGATGCAGCGATTAAAACGTTTCAATTATTCCCAAGAATATTTTGAGCAGGGATATAAAGAAATTATCATTCCTCCCTCCAGTGATGGCGATTGGGCATTAGATAAAAACGCCATACATATCTGGCCACGAGATGATTACATGCTTATTGGGTTTCCTAATTTAGATAGAAGTTTTACGTTATCATTACACTTGCCTTATGAAGGTGAAATTTCTCATAAGTCTTCTGCATCTCCCGATTCTCTGCGCTATCTTTTCAAAAAGTATTTTCCTGATATCTGGTCGCTAGTAGAACCCAACTTAGTGAATTACATTGATAAACCAGTGGAAGCAATGATTACTATTAAATGTTTTCCTTGGAGTTATCAAGATAAAGTAATACTAGTTGGTGATTCTTGCCATGCTATTTTTCCTTCATACGGTCAAGGAGCTAATGCCGGCTTTGAAGATTGCCAGTTACTTACTAATTGCATTCATAAACATTTAGGAGACTGGCAATCAATTTTTCAAGAATATGAGATTATGCGTAAACCAAATATGGATGCTCTCGCTGATCTTTGCGTAGAACACTTTACTGTTTTAAGAAAAATGGTAGGAGATCCCAAATTTCTAGAACTCAATAAAATTGAGAGAAAAATCCAAGAAAATAATCCAGAGTATGCATCCCTTTACTACAATGTTTCTTTCACTTGTATGCCATATCTAGAAGCTTTAAAAGCAGAGCGTAAACATCAGGAAATAGTTGAGAAGATTGTCGAAGCAAACATGGTTTTAGAGATGTCGGTCTAGAATATTTACTTGAAAGTAATTATTCACTCAATTAAAGTGAACAGCAGTCTAGTAAATAAAGGTTTAAGTCAATGATTATAGTCATGAAAACAGGAACTCCTGAGCTAGAAATTCAACAAATTAGCCAAGAATTAGAAAGATGGAAGATTAAACCAGAAAAAACTGTAGGCAACCACAAAGTTATAATTGCATTAATCGGTGATACGGCAGATATCAATCCTCAATACATTCAACAACTCAGTCCTTTTATTGAGGAAGTATTGCGGGTGAAACAGCCCTTTAAACGGGTTAGTCGAGAATTTCGCTATGGAGAACCTACTGAAGTATTAGTATCCACACTGAATGGAGCAGTTAGTTTTAGCGAAAATCATTCTATAGTTACAATAGCTGGGCCTTGCTCAGTAGAGAACGAAGAAATGATTGTACAAACAGCTAGGCGAGTTAAAGCTGCTGGAGCTAAGTTTTTGCGGGGAGGAGCATATAAACCGCGTACATCTCCCTATGCTTTTCAAGGATATGGTGAGAGTGCTTTAAATTTGTTAGCAACCGCTCGCCAGGAAACAGGTTTGGGAATCGTGACAGAAGTCATGGATACAGCCGATCTTGAGAAAGTAGCTCAGATTGCTGATATTGTCCAAATCGGCGCTCGCAATATGCATAATTTCTCGTTGTTAAAGAAAGTAGGTAGTATAAACAAACCTATTTTGCTCAAGCGAGGGATGTCTGCCACGATTGAAGAGTGGTTGATGGCAGCTGAATACATTTTGGCAGCAGGCAATCCGAATGTAATTTTGTGCGAACGGGGAATTCGGAGCTTTGATCGGCAGTATGCCAGGAATACGCTTGATTTGAGTGCTATACCAGTATTGCGATCGCTAACTCACTTACCGATTATGATCGACCCTAGCCACGGTACTGGTAGATCAGAATATGTACCAGCGATGGCATTAGCTGCGATCGCAGCTGGTGCAGATGCTTTAATGATTGAGGTTCACCCTAACCCATCGAAAGCCCTTTCTGATGGGCCTCAATCTCTAACACCAGATCAATATGAGAAGTTAATGCAAGAAATGGCTGTGATTGGTCAAGCTGTTAATCGTTGGGAACCAAAATTTGCCACATCGACAGTATCTTCCCTTTCATCAAACTATCAATCTGCAAAACAACTTTGTAATAGCACCATCACTGTCATGACTTCTCACAACTAGTTTTAAAACTCTGTTCAATTTCCATGCACAAGAGGTACAAATGAGCAAGGAATATGACCCCGCAAAACTAGAATTAACAAACTTAGAACCTATCACTAATAGTGACTTGATTGCTCCACAAGCTGTAGACATCAAAATTGAAAAGCTAGAGAACCGACAACGACGTGTTTTTGCCAAAATTCAAATTCCCTATTCATTAGAGCAAGTTTGGCAGGTTCTCACAGACTATGAAGCTTTTACTGAGTTCATGCCCAATTTTACGCAAAGTAGACGCTTGGCTCATCCAACTGGAGGTATTCGTGTAGAACAAGTCCGCACGAAAAGTTTCATGGGGATGAAGGTATCGACCAAATTAGTTGTAGATATCGAAGAAAACTTTCCCTCTAAAATTCATTATCAACAAGTTGAGGGAGACTTTAAGAACTTCTCTGGTTACTGGCAGTTAAAACCTTGGAATCTATCGCCCGATCAAGATGGAGTGGAGCTTTCATATAACTTCTTGATTTGGCCAAAGCCAATTTTACCAGGCGCATTAGTAGAACACGTTTTGAGCCACGATATACCAGTAAGTATGTTAGCGATTAGAGAGCGAATAGAAAAGCTATTTAGTCGTGGATAGATGACTAATAGTTTATCGCATTAGTTTTGCTAGAAAAATTAGCTTTTCAACTTCTTTCTTTTTCCTTGTTATTTGCGAATTTTGGTTACTTTGTAGTTCGTTATTTTACAGTGCATTCATGCAATGAACCAACTAGGTAAACAAGTTTGTAGTTAAAGCATTTCTGGAATGGTGTTCTTTAAATAGTTTGAGAGAATTCCCCAATGTTTGATACTTATTGCTACACAACTAAAGGTGGAGTGTACATATCTCGCTCCATCACTGAGACACTGATCGAGACTGCGATTAATGAAGTCTTATCACTTATTGATTCTCAACGTGGAGGTTTATTTTCCAGTAGTTACGAATATCCTGGAAGATATAAAAGATGGGCAATAGGTTTTGTTAATCCACCCTTAGAACTCGTTACTACTGACAACTTTTTTACACTTACAGCCCATAACGATCGCGGCGTAGTGCTATTGCAGTATTTAGCAGAGCGTTTGTTTGGGCGATCGCAACTCCAGATAGTTAATTGGGAAACGAAGCATTTATCTGGATTAATTCGACCAACAGAACATTTATTTTCCGAAGAAGAGCGCAGCAAACAACCATCTGTTTTCAACATCGTTCGGGAAATCTTATCTGCTTTTGAGAGTCCAGAAGATCAACATTTAGGGCTGTATGGTGCATTTGGCTACGATTTGGTTTTCCAATTTGAACCAATGCCAAAGCAGCTTGAACGTTCTGTCGATCAGCGAGATATGTTGTTATATCTACCTGATGAACTGTTAATTGTTGACTACTACCAGCAACGTGCATTCAGGGTGCAGTATGAATTTGAGACTAAGCATGGTAGTACTAGAGGTTTGCCAAAGAGTGGTGAAATCATTGATTACAAAGGAAAATTCCATACCCCCACTCAACCCTGCGATCACAAACCAGATGAGTATGCTCTTCAAGTTGAGAAAGCACTTAATTATTTCCGTCGAGGTGATTTCTTTGAAGTAGTTCCTAGTCAAAACTTCTTTCAAGGCTGCCAAAAGTCCCCAGCAGAACTTTTCCGAAAGTTACAGCAAATAAATCCTAGTCCCTATGGATTTATCTGCAATTTGGGTGGAGAATATTTGATTGGTGCATCTCCAGAAATGTTTGTACGCGTCGAAGGGAAGCGTGTTGAAACTTGCCCAATCAGTGGCACTATCAAGCGTGGAAAAAATGCCATTGAGGATGCGACACAAATTCTTCAGCTACTCAACTCACGCAAAGATGAAGCTGAACTGACAATGTGTACTGACGTTGACCGCAACGACAAATCCCGAATCTGCGAACCTGGGTCAGTGCGAGTAATTGGCCGCCGCCAAATAGAGTTGTATAGTCATTTGATCCATACAGTAGATCACGTCGAAGGCTTAATCAGACCTGAATTTGATGCCTTGGATGCATTTCTTACTCATCTGTGGGCAGTCACAGTCACAGGAGCGCCCAAAAGAGCAGCAATGCAATTTATTGAACAGCATGAGCGTAGCCCTCGACGTTGGTATGGTGGAGCAGTTGGTTACTTCACTTTCAAAGGCGACTTGAACACCGGTCTGATTCTGCGAACAATTCAACTTAAAGACTCAATTGCAGAAGTGCGTGCGGGTGCGACAGTTCTTTATGACTCAATTCCAGAAGCCGAAGCCCAAGAAACTTTAACTAAAGCAGCAGCTTTGTTTCAAACGCTCTACCAGACTCAGCAAAAGTCCAACTTGTCATGCAGTTTAAACCTTAGCAATCGAGCTAAAACTGAAACAAACAAGCGTGTCTTACTAATTGACCACGAAGACTCATTTGTACATACACTTGCTAACTATATCCGCTCTTCTGGTGCCACAGTTAAAACACTACGTCATGGCTTCTGTGAACAAATTCTAGATATTGAATCTCCAGACATCGTTGTACTATCTCCTGGCCCTGGTAGACCTAGTGACTTTAATCTGTCCAAAACAGTTGCAAGCTGCATACGTCGAAGAATCCCAATTTTTGGGGTTTGTTTGGGGTTACAAGGAATTGTTGAAGCTTTTGGGGGTGAATTAGGAGTTCTTGAGTATCCGCAACATGGAAAATCGGCTCGTGTTGTTGTTACAGCGCCAGAATCTGGGATATTTCAAGGTTTACCCCAATCCTTTGAAGTTGGTAGATATCATTCGTTATTTGCTCTACCCGATCGCCTTCCTCAAGAATTGCAAGTTACAGCTATTTCAGAAGATGGTGTGATTATGGGCATTGAGCATAAAACCCTTCCAATTGCTGCACTCCAGTTTCACCCAGAATCGATCATGACTCTTTCTGATGAAGTAGGTCTATCAATTATTAAGAATGTCGTGCGTATGTACACACGAGAGTGCAATTTCTCACATCCACAGCTAGAAACTACTGGTAACAAAGATGTTATCCATCGTGCCGTATTGTCTGTCTCTTAAATTCAAGTGATGACTATGCAGACTGATCGCCATCCTTTAACTTTATTTACTACTAATACCAAGCCGCGCCATATCCTTGAAGAGATTGTGTGGCAAAAAAAGCAAGAAGTTGCACTTAGAAGTCAGCAATTGTGTTTAGAAGATTTACAAAATCAGATAAGTACTGCCCCTGCTACGCGAGATTTCTTAAGTGCGCTGCAACAAAGCCCAACCAAACCCAGCTTAATTGCAGAAGTCAAAAAAGCCTCACCTAGTAAAGGAGTAATTCGAGCTAACTTTGAACCAGTCAAAATTGCACAGGCTTATTCACAAGGTGGAGCAACTTGTATATCAGTACTAACTGATGAAAAATTCTTTCAAGGCAGTTTTGACTATTTGCAGACGATTCGACAAAATGTTTCATTACCACTGCTGTGTAAAGAGTTCATCATTGATCCTTATCAAATATATCTAGCACGAGCAGCTGGCGCTGATGCTGTACTTTTGATTGCAGCCATTCTGTCAGACCAAAACCTCAAAGAATTTTTGCAAATTGCCTACAGTTTAGGCATGAACGCTCTGATAGAGGTACATACTCTAGCAGAACTAGACCGAGTACTAACGCTCAAAGACTTGCGTTTAGTAGGTATCAATAACCGTAATCTCGAAGATTTCACGGTTGATTTAGGAACTACACAGCATTTATTGGCAGAACGAAGAGAAAAGTTAAACAGTTTAAACATCACTGTTGTTAGTGAGTCTGGTATACACACAAAAGCTGATTTAGCTCTTGTGGCTGATGCTGGTGCTAGTGCTGTTTTAGTGGGAGAGTCTTTAGTCAAACAAACCGATCTAGTCCAAGCAGTACTCGATCTGCGGACAAATTTTTAGCCATTCACTTACTTTGTTAGACAAACTATGAGGACGACTTCTATCTCTCATTGCTTCGAGACTTTACGAAATCGCAATCAGTGCGCCTTAATTCCCTTTATTACTGCTGGCGATCCAGATTTAGAAATAACAGCAGAAGCTCTACGGGTTTTGGATCGTCACGGTGCCGATCTGATTGAATTGGGTGTTCCTTACTCAGATCCTTTGGCAGATGGGCCTGTAATTCAAGCAGCAGCAACCCGCGCTCTGCAACGGGGCATTCGTTTAGATCAAGTTCTGGAAATGGTTCGGACTATTAGTCCTAGCCTCAAAACACCTCTAATCTTATTTACTTACTACAACCCCATTTTGAACCGAGGTGTTGAGCAGTTCTTGCAACAAATAGCTCAAGCAGGCATTGCTGGTTTGGTAGTACCTGATTTACCATTGGAGGAAGCAGAAAATTTATTACAGCTAGCCACCAAGTATGGTATCGAAGTGATTTTGTTGGTAGCTCCTACTAGTTCAGTTGAACGTATTGAAGCGATCGCTCGTCAGTCTCAGGGATTCGTTTATTTAGTCAGTGTCACTGGTGTCACTGGTATACGCTCCGAACTCCAACTGCATGTTAAAGATTTACTCACAGATTTGCATAGTGTCACTGACAAACCTATTGCTGTTGGTTTTGGCATTTCTAGACCTGAACAAGCTCGTCAGGTGATGGATTGGGGTGCAAATGCTGTGATCGTGGGTAGTGCCTTTGTGAAATGTTTGGTTAAAGGGACAGCGACTCAAAGGCTGTTGGCAGTTGAAAAACTTTGTCGAAGTCTGAAAGCAGCAATTACTGCATCAAATAACTAATTCAGGGGAATCTCATCGTGGTAATCACAAAAGATATTTATGCTCTCGCTCCCAGAGCAAGCAAACCTGATATATTGGGTCGATTTGGACGCTTTGGAGGCCAGTACGTTCCTGAAACTTTAATGTCAGCGCTCAGTGAGCTAGAGAGAGCTTACCAGCACTATCGTACAGTTCCTACTTTCCAATATGAGTTACAAAACCTCATGCAGGATTATGTAGGACGACCCAGCCCTCTTTACTTTGCTGAACGTTTGACTGCTCATTATGCCAAACCTGATGGCACAGGGCCACAAATCTACCTCAAACGTGAAGATTTAAACCATACAGGCGCTCACAAGATTAATAACGCTCTAGCTCAGGTGTTATTAGCAAAGCGAATGGGCAAAAAACGGATTATTGCAGAGACAGGAGCAGGTCAGCACGGGGTTGCTACAGCCACAGTTTGCGCTCGCTTTGGTTTAGACTGCGTAATCTATATGGGCATCCATGATATGGAGCGGCAAGCTCTAAATGTGTTTCGGATGAAGTTGATGGGGGCAGAAGTTCGTCCTGTGGAAGCAGGAACAGGAACTTTAAAAGATGCTACTTCCGAAGCAATCCGAGATTGGGTAACTAATGTCGAAACTACTCATTACATTCTCGGTTCTGTTGCTGGGCCTCATCCTTATCCGATGATGGTGCGTGATTTTCAGGCTGTGATTGGACAAGAAACTCGCACTCAGTGTCAGGATAAATGGGGAGGATTACCAGATATTCTCCTGGCTTGTGTAGGAGGTGGTTCTAATGCGATCGGACTTTTCCACGAGTTTGTCGATGAACCAAGTGTGCGACTAATTGGAGTAGAAGCAGCAGGTGAAGGCGTTAACTCCCAAAAACATGCTGCTACTCTCACTCGCGGACGAGTTGGCGTTTTGCATGGTGCAATGAGCTATTTGCTACAAGATGACGATGGTCAAATAATCGAGGCACATTCGATTAGCGCTGGGCTAGATTATCCTGGTGTGGGGCCTGAGCATAGTTATTTGAAGGACATCGGACGTGTTGAATACCACAGCGTCACCGATCAAGAGGCTTTACAAGCATTCCAGCGTCTTTCGCGGTTAGAGGGAATAATTCCGGCTCTAGAAACTGCCCATGCGATCGCATATCTCGAAACTCTTTGCCCTGAAATAGGAGGAAGTCCACGAATTATCCTCAGTTGCTCTGGACGAGGAGATAAAGATGTGCATACCGTTATTCAATTCTTGAATGCTATCTAATTAACTCTGTTGTAAAAATTTGGGAAAATTTGAGATGATAGCGGCAATTCCTACATTAAATGCAGACAAGGCATTAACTTTTGATTCTCAAGATTGGTCTACCTTACTGCAACAACTGCTAGACCGTCAGTCCCTTTCTGTACTCCAAGCCAAAAATTTGATGCAAGGTTGGTTAACAGAAGCCATCCCCATAGCACAATCAGGAGCAATTTTGGCAGCAATTCAAGCCAAGGGAGTAGCTCCTGAAGAGTTGGTTGGTCTATCGCAAGTTTTGCGACAGCAGTCATTACAATTAGGAACTAGTAATGCTATCAACTCCTATCCTTTGATTGACACTTGTGGGACTGGTGGAGATGGAGCCTCAACTTTCAATATTTCTACAGCTGTAGCTTTCGTGGTTGCAGCCGCAGGAATCAAAGTTGCCAAGCATGGCAATCGTTCAGCATCTAGTCAAGCTGGATCGGCGGATGTCCTAGAAACGCTGGGTCTGAATCTCTATACCAGCAGCGATCGCATAATCGCAGCCCTTGACGAAGTTGGGATAACGTTTTTATTTGCACCAACATGGCATCCTGCTTTCAAGGTGGTGTCACCTCTGCGTAAAACGTTGAAAATCCGTACTGTCTTTAACTTATTAGGCCCCTTACTCAATCCTTTACCACTTACAGGGCAAGTTATCGGAGTTTATAATCCTAACTTAATGAACACAATCGCCCAGGCTTTAAATCAATTAGGCACTTGCCGAGCGATCGTTCTTCATGGACGTGAAAAACTGGATGAGGCAGGACTAGCAGATTTGACTGACATGGTTGTGTTGGCAGACAAACAACTACATCAAATAACTTTGAATCCTCAAGATTTGGGATTGAAACCTGCTGCAACTACTCAGTTAGCAGGTGGAAATGCCAAGGAAAATGCTGAAATTCTCAAAGCTGTACTTCAAGGAAAAGGCACTCAGGCGCAGCAAGATGTTGTGGCTTTGAACGCAGCGCTAGCTTTACAGGTTGGCGAAGCGATCACTTCCACAGATGAAATTAACTTCTATGCAAAAGGGGTAACTCTTGCTAAAGATATCTTACAAAGTGGAGAAGCCTGGATGAAGTTAGAACAGTTAATCCGAATTCTGCATTAGGTAAAAAAAGTATCTACATACTTTACAAACGTAAAATTCACTGCGTTTGGATTTATGTTGGTTGATTTCTTTGACTTTTTCTCGTTTGACAAAATACTTCATGAAACCTTTAGGAGCAATATTCTCATGGCACAGAACATAAAGAACATTGTAATTGTTGGTGGTGGTTCTGCTGGTTGGATGACCGCAGCATATTTGAGCAAGGCTTTGGATAAAAATGTTCAGATTACCCTAATTGAGTCATCTAACATCACAACAGTGGGAGTTGGTGAAGCGACCTTCAGTACCATTAAGCTATTCTTTGATTTTCTCGGTTTGCAAGAACACGAATGGATGCCAAAATGCAATGCTACTTATAAAATGGCAATTAAGTTTGTCAATTGGAACTCTCAAGGACAATACTTTTACCATCCTTTTCAAAGATATGAAACGGTAGATGGTTTTGATATCTCCGAATGGTGGCTAAAAACAAAGAGACATGAAGCACCATTTGATTACTCCTGCTTTATGATTCCTTTGTTATGCGATCTGAAGCGCTCTCCCAGACATTTTAACGGAGAAGTTTTTGACAATAAAGCTCAAGATTTGTTTACCCAAGAGATTACCACTCAGAAAAATGTCTTGGCTGATTTAAAAGCTCAGTACCCTTACGCCTATCATTTTGATGCCAACTTACTGGCAAGATTCTTAAAAGATTATGGGAAGCAGAGAGGTGTAAGACAGATTGTTGATGATGTAGTAGATGTTCATTTAGGTGAAGATGGCAGTATAGATGATGTCAAAACCAAAGAACATGGGACTATTAAAGGCGATTTATTTATAGATTGTACTGGCTTCCGTGGTTTATTAATCAATAAAGCTCTTGGTGAACCATTTATTTCCTTCTCGGAGTCACTACTGTGCGATAGTGCGATCGCTATGCAAATACCCACTAATATCAAGAAAAATGGCATCAATCCTTATACAACAGCAACTGCGCTCTCATCTGGTTGGGTCTGGAACATCCCTCTGTATGGAAGAGTTGGCACAGGGTATGTTTACTCAAGTGCGTTTATCTCTAAAGAAGAGGCGGAAACTGAATTTAGACAGCACTTGGGAGAAGGTGCCAATGATTGCAGAGCTTCACATATCAAGATGAGAATTGGTAGAAACAGAAACTCATGGGTGAAGAACTGTGTAGCTATTGGTCTTTCTAGTGGTTTTGTTGAACCACTAGAGTCTACCGGCATATTCTTTATTCAGCATGGTATTGAAGAGTTAGTCAACAACTTACCAGACACTTCCTTTAATGAGGATGTAATTAAAAACTACAACAAAACTGTTGCTAATTGCATAGATGGTGTTCGAGACTTTTTGACACTTCATTATTGTGCTAGTAATAGAGCAGACACAGAGTTCTGGAAGGCAAGCAAGCGCGACATCGTAATTTCTGAAGAACTACAAGAAAGATTGAGATTGTGGAAGAGTAGACTACCAAACAACAAGAGCATCAATCCGAACTATCACGGTTTTGAGTCCTATTCCTATTCTGTAATGTTGTTAGGGTTAAATTACCTTCCTGAAAACAATTTACCTGTATTGAATCATATTGAAGACCAAAAAGCTATAGCAACATTTGATGCAATTAAGGAAAGAACAAATTACCTTAGTGCTACCTTACCATCTCAATATGAATACTTAACTTACGTGATCAAGTCTCAAGAACAGTCTGAATATCTGAGCGAAAATGAATTAGTTCGCTCTTTGGTTACGACTTAAGTGTATTAAGCTGTTTCTGGCCTAACATTACATGTTAATCATGCTGCTCTGTGGAATGCTAAGTCATTTCACAGAGCCTCTCTCGGTGTTCCATCGACATTAGAGAATCTATCAGGATCAAATCAAATGCAATGTATTTTAGAAAATTAATACTAATCATCTCGGGAGATTTAAACCATGCACAAAATCGTTACAATTTCCGGTAATTCTTCTTTCAACTCTCGCTCTGCTGCAATCTTAAACTATGCTCAAGAACTTTGTACCAAACATCAAATCGAAATAGCATCTATTACAGTACGCGATCTCCCTCCAGAGGATTTGATTTACGGAAACTTTGAGAGTCCAGAGGTGAAAAGACTACAGCTTCTCGTTGGGCAAGCAGAGGCAGTAATTATTTCTACACCTGTTTACAATTCCTCCTACACAGGAATACTAAAGACTTTGCTAGATTTAATGCCTCAGTATGCTTTTGGTGGTAAAACTATCCTGCCAATTGTTACAGGTGGATCAATCAATCATTTACTGTCAATTGACTATGCGATTAAGCCTCTGTTCTCAGCAATGGGAGCTACTCACATTCTCAAGGGAGTTTACGTCGTCAGTTCACAAATTCAGTTTAATGAGCAGAAAGAAATCCAATTAGATAGCGATATTGAGCAGAGATTAAAAGCTTCTATTCAAGAACTTGTTAATACTTTGACACAGAAAAAATTGGTGGCAGTGTAGTTTTATTGACCAGAAAAAGGCAGAGAGCAGAAGTAAAGAATTGATTTTATCTCTGCCAATATGATTAATTGCTAATGATGATATTGGTAAACTCGCCCCTAAAAGTTCAAAAATCCAATATCAGTTTTATAGTACATTCAGAAAAAATAATATGTAATTATGAACAAAATAGCAAATTTTACTAATAATGTACGAGTGACTTACTCTACTTCTGCTGCTTTCACACCAACTGTTGTTGCTCTGGGAAAGTTTGACGGTCTGCATTGTGGTCATCAACAAGTCATTCAACCTATTTTGAATCACATCAGAACGCAGGAGTCCGGGAAGAAAAACCGATCGCTAACTAAAGAACATATTTACCCCACAGTTGTCACTTTTAATCCGCATCCACAAGAGTTTTTTACGGGAAAACCTTGGCCTTTACTGACACCCTTGCAAGAGAAAGTGCAAGAGCTACAAAATTGTGGTGTAGAACAACTAGTATTATTACCTTTTGATAAAGAATTAACTACTTTAAGTCCGCAAGATTTTGTAGAAAAGATTTTAGTGCAACAGCTAAAAGCTCAAATGATCAGTGTAGGAGAGGACTTTCGCTTTGGAAAGCACCGTAGTGGAACTACTAGTGATTTACAGGATATCGCAGCTAAATTTAATATTCCTGTTGTCATTGTTCCTAATTACTCTTTTCAAGGCGAACGTATTAGCAGTTCTTCTATTCGCCAAGCCTTAGCTAAAGGTGACATGCACCGTGTTAAGGTACTATTAAACTATCCTTATAATTTCACAGGGAAAGTTGTTAAAGTACAGCAGTTGGATAGAAGCATCGGCTTTTCACCTGCTAAAATTCAATTAACAGCTAACAAGTTACTACCTCGGCATGGTGTATATGCGGTGCGAGTATTCATTGTCAATGAGACTGTAGATGCTTCATCTTTATCTAACCAACTTTTGCCTATAGGTATAGGAGTTATGAATGTTGCTCATCATTTAATAGTCAATGATACCTATCCATCTGTAGAAGTACACCTATTGGACTGGTTAGGCGATTTGTATGACAAGACATTAATAGTACAATTAGAAGAATTTTTACGACCAGAGCAAAAGTTCTCCTCCTCAGAAACCCTCAAAGCACAGATTACAGCCGACTGTGCCAAAGCCAGATATCTATTGTTACGATCAACTAATTTAGAGAAATTCGCAGGCTGATAAGCTGTAGTGCTTGATGAATAACGGTCTTATGCCATATTGAACTTCAATGAGCAATAGAAAGACTTAAGTTTATTCTTAACTTGCTGTTCTTGAGTGCAAAAAATTTTGCAAGTGATTTAGTATCAACTTAATTGCTCAAAAGTCAGAGGTTTTGGGATGAATCTATGTGATCTAAACATTAGAGAGTAAAGAATTAGATTGTTCAAAAACCATTATAGATATACACTCTTGCCTGCTCAAAACTATTATTTCTAGTACTAAACGGGTAAGGGTAAATTCTTACAGCAGAAAATAGCAAACAGGAAATAGTGAGCAGGCTTGAAAGTCAGTAAAGCCAGATAACAACCTTTAATCTATTTAATTTGCTGAACATGAGTACTAAATTTCAAACTCCCAACACAAAAACAGATATTTCGCTGAAAGGATCAATCGCGTCTTCTGTTTTATCGCCATCTTCACTATCGTTGCTGTATCCACCTTTTGCAGATATATCAAATATCTGCTCGGAGAATATTGCGCCTTCAGTTGGCAATGAAGTGTCAGTGGCTTCTGCGGTAGTCAAGATGCTAGAAAAAATGGGAGTGCAATATGCGTTTGGTGTTTCGGGGGGAGCGATCGCACCTTTATGGCACAGCCTCGAAAATAGCTCAATCCAAGTGATTCACTTTCGGCACGAAGCCGGAGCAGCGTTTGCAGCTACAGAGGCACACTTTACTAGCGATCGCCCAGTCGTAGTATTTACTACAGCCGGGCCGGGGATCACAAACGCAATCACAGGACTATATGCAGCACGTTGGGACGGTGCAAAAGTTATCTTTTTATCGCCGTCCACCTCAGCATCACAGCGAGGAATGTGGGCTTTCCAAGAAACCAGCGCTTACACAATGCCCAGTGCGGATATATTTACCACAGGAAAACTATTTCATTATGCAACGACTTTAGAAAGCGGCGAACAATTGCCAGAAATTGCACGTAGGCTAGTGCTGGGTTTAGCTAGACCGGGTGGTTTTGTCGCCCATTTGAGTATTCCAACAGCAGTGCAGACAAGTACAGCCAAAACATCTTGGTCAAAAGTCAATCTCACTGCACCAGGAGTCACAGTCAGTGAGGAAACAGTTTCAGAATGTGCAGAGTTACTTTCTAAAGGAAAATTCGCCATCTGGGTAGGCTTTGGGGCTAGAAATGCAGCTAAGGAAATTCGGCAGTTAGCAGAAACAACAGGTGCAGCAGTGATGTGTTCGCCACGGGGTAAAGGAATTTTTCCCGAAGACCATCCGCAATTTATAGGCAGTACAGGCTTCGCTGGACACAAATCAGTCTTGAGATATATGCAACAATCTCGACCATTGCACACTCTAGTTTTAGGAACACGATTAGGAGAACTCACCTCTTTTTGGAATCCCGCAATGATTCCTTTGCAGAGTTTTTTGCATGTTGATATTGACCCAGAAGTACCAGGAACAGCCTATCCAACTGCCCAAACAGTAGCCATTCAGTCGGATGTGAAATTATTTGTGCGATCGCTACTTAAGCATTTACCAAAAAGTCCTATTGAAACACAGCAGTCATTACCCAAACCTGAGTGTGAAATATTCTCATCATTAAACACAGGTGCAGTGCGACCAGAGGTATTGATGAATGCAATTCAACAGGTAATTGTGGATGGCAGTGATGCCTTGATCATTGCAGAAGCCGGCAACTCTTTTGCTTGGGGAAATTACATGCTGCGATTTGCCCAACCCGAACGTTACCGTGTTAGTACCGGATTTGGGGCTATGGGTCATGCTGTCACAGGTGTTGTAGGTGCTGCCCTAGCCCGGAATGGCAAAGCTGTAGCCATAGTGGGAGATGGTGCGATGTTGATGAACAGTGAGGTAAGTACGGCTGTCAAATATAAAATTCCTGCCGTTTGGATTGTACTCAACGACTCATGTTACAACATGTGCGCTCAAGGAACAACAATGCAGGGATTTAACAATCTTGATATAGAAATTCCCCAAGGGGATTTCGTTAAAATTGCCCAAGGAATGGGAGCTGATGGTATCCGTATCGAAACAGAATCTGACATTCAGCTAGCCCTAAAGAAAGCGATGCTCTCTCCAGTTCCATTTGTTGTTGATGTAGTAATTGATCCGACTCGGCTAGCACCGATTGGCAGCCGCATTGAGAATCTAATTTTGCAAAATACTAGTGTTTGAGAAAAAATTTATGATAGCGTGTCAATCTGTAGGAATTAGCTCACTTGCCTTAAGCTTCCCAACCATTAAGCGTACAAAAAACTACTACAGAGAAAATTATCCTGATTTAATTGCTCATGCAGAGCAAAAAAACTTAGCAAAGCTAATGTCACAAGATAATTTGGCTGCTTGCAACGAATTTGACTCCCAAATGCTGCCCTATTTATCAGATCCCTTTCGGGGAACTGTTGAGAAAAGGATACTTGGGCCAGGCGAGTCGTCACTGACCTTGGAGTATCGTGCCGCTAAAGATGCTCTAGAGGCAGCAAAGCTTTCCCTTGACGATGTTGATCTTTTAATTGTCGGCTCATTCTTACCTGAACATATCGGCTTTGGTAATGCTGCCTTCCTCGCCCGCGAACTGGGATTAACTTGTGGTGCATGGAACCTTGATGCAAGCTGTGGTAGTACCCCTGTAGCGCTACAAACTGCCTGTGCTTTAGTGCAATCAGGAGGATACCGCAATGTATTGGTTGTGATCTCCTGTACTTACTCTCGTTTTTTCAACGAGGACGATACTCTCTCTTGGTTTTTTAGCGATGGTGCTGGCGCAATGGTTGTCAGTCCGCTCAAAGCAAACCAAGGCATTCTCAGCACCAAATCTGTAAATACCAATATGTTGTGTGACCAGTTCTCCTTTCAACTCACACCAGATGAGCAGGGCAAAGCACAATTACGTATGCAGGTAGATAAGGGTACAAACAAAGTAATCAGTAGAACATCTGCGGGGCTTCTACGTCAGTGTTGCGAGGGAGCAGTTGCTGCTGCTGATGTCAGTTTCGACCAAATTGATTTTTTCATTTTCAATACACCTACTGCCTGGTTTGCCGACTTTTGTACACAAGTACTAAGTATTGATTCAGAACGCACAATCAACACTTACCCTCTCTATGCAAACATTGGGCCAGCACTGACTTTAGCTAATTTATATCACGCTGCCCAGTTGGGTAAGATTCGTGAAAATGATTTAGTTCTCATTTATGGCTTTGGTGCAGCCAGTAGTGCCACTGCAAATGTAATGCGTTGGGGAAAAGTGGCTTTAGGTTCCGATCCACATCTCAATTTACCTGAATCGGCAGTGAAAACTTCAATAATGAGCCTTGCTTCTTGTTAACCTAAGTTCAACATATTAGATTTAACATATTTTCAAAGCTTTCACTGCTCGGCTACCGTGTACACACAAGTTAAAAAACTCACTTGACATTATCGTATACGGTAGCCTTCCCTAGCAGGCAAGGGGCTGGAATTCTGTTCAATACTCAACTGCGCCCAAGGCTTTCATAGTAGCAATAGTTACTGGACTTACACCTGTTACACCATTAATATTCATACCTTCGTAGGATTTAGAGCTTTTCAAAGTTTTCTGACACTCACCAGTTTTGAAATTCCAAAGCTTAATCGTCTCATCTTCACTGCTACTTGCTAGGGTTTGACCATCAGGACTAAAAGTAACTGACCAAACAAACTTAGAATGTCCAGTCAAAGTTCTGATGCACTTACCTGTGCTGATATCCCACAGTTTCACCGTATGGTCGCCACTACCGCTTGCTAGTATATGAGCATCTAGAAAAGCTACTGAGTGTACAGAACTGGCATGTCCCTCTAAGGTTTTAAGATGCCGTCCTGTGCTGACATCCCACAACTTAATTGTTTGGTCACTACTACCACTTGCCAACGTGCAACCATCGGGGCTGAAGATGAGTGACCAAATCCAATCAGTATGACTATCCAAAGTTTGAAGGCAAAGACCAGTACTGACATCCCACAACTTAATTGTTTGGTCATTACTGCCACTTGCTAATAAATCACCATTGGGATTGAAGGCTACTGTCCATACCCAATGAGTATGTCCTTTTAAGGTTTTGACACACTGAGTTGTTTTGGCATCCCACAACTTTACTGTCTGGTCTTGACTGCCGCTTGCTAATAGATGACCATTGCGGCTAAAGGTAATTGATGTGATTCGATTTGTATGTCCTTGTAATGTTTTGAAGCATTGACCAGTGTTAATATCCCATAACTTCACTGTTTGATCTTCACTACCAGTGGCAAGTATAGTATTTTGAGAAAAAGCAACTGATGTAACTCGATTACTATGACCCTGCAAAATTTTTAGGCATCTCCCAGTGCTAACATCCCATAGCTTCACCGTTTGGTCATTATTGCCACTTGCAATATAGTTACTATTAGGGCTAAAGGCAACTGACCACACTCCATTACAATAACCCTGGAAAGTTTTCAGACAAAGACCAGTAGTGACATCCCACAGCTTTACGGTTTGGTCTTCACTGCCACTTGCTAGCGTATAAGTATATGGTCTAAAAGCAACTGAAGATATTCTGCTACTATGACCGTACAGAGTGTTAAGGCACTGACCAGTAGTAACATCCCACAGCTTAACTGTTTGGTCATCACTGCCACTTGCTAAGGTCTGACTATCATAACTAAAGGTAACTGAATTTACACAGTCTTGATGACCATGTAAAGTTTGAATACATTGATATGTAACAGGATTTAATAGCTTTATTGTTTGGTCACAATAACCTATAGCCAAAATTTGACCATCTGGACTAAAGGCGACTGACTTTACTTCACTATCTTGATACTCTAGAGTTTTTAAGCATTGATAGGTTTTAAGATCCCATAGCCTTACCTTTTGGTCATCGCTACCACTGACAAGTATAGTACCTTGAGAATTGAAGGCAACTGATGTAACTCGATTACTATGTCCATGCAAAGTTTTGAGTAGTTGACTACTAGTGGCATCCCATAGTTTCACTGTTTGATCTTCACTACCACTGGCAAGCATAGTACTGTGAGGATGGAAAGCAACTGACCATATCCCACCACTATGATCTTGCAAATTTGCTAGGCATTGTCCACTATTAGCATCCCATAGTTTCACTGTTTGATCGGCGCTACCACTGGCAATAACATAACCATCAGGACTAAAAGTAATCGGCCAAACAAAACCTATATGCCCCCTAATAGTTAGCAGTTGTCTGCCATCTGTAACTTGATACAGGCTAATATCACCGTTCGTATCCCCCATAGCCAAAACTTTCCCATTTGGGTTGAATGCCACGGAATGAATACCACCTATGGTTGCAGCAAAAACACACTTCGCTAAATTAGCATGAGTAAAATTTGTGTTGTGCAAATTCACATATCTCATATCTGCTTGCCAAATAGTCAGATTAGAAAAATCGTAACCAGTTAAATCTGTTTTTAAATGACAAAGCAAATTCAGAATATTTCCAGCTGTATAACTTTGTTCTAGGGGAGATGTTTCTTGTAATCTTGCTAAAATTTGAATAAATTGATTTTCAAGGTTTTTTTTATTTCTATAGTAAGTAAGTAATTTATTAATAAGTGGTTGAATAATGACTTGTATTTGGGTATTAATAATATAGTCTTTGGCTGTCGCTTTCATCAAAGCATGACTCCGAAAAAGCTGGAGGTCTTGAGTGACAATCTCTTCATTAACCTGCTCTATTAACCGTTGAGTTATATACTCCATAACTACAGGTTGTAGCATGAATAGTAATGCGTTTTGTTCAATCAGTGATCGCCGTCTTAAAGATTCCAGAGCTTCTAATAATTTTACTTGTGGTATTGATGAATATATATCTTCTCGCAATTCTAATAGTGAAACTGGCTCAAGATTAATCGCTAACCAGTACATTATTTCTTTTTCTAAATCTAACAAGCGCGAAAACTGCTGGTCTAACAAATCGCAAATATCGCCGAAAACGACTGTTTCTTGCCGCAAAAATTCAGAAATGCTGCCATTAAATAAATCTTGAATGGTTGTCGCAACTATTTTTAAAGCTAAAACATTACCACCATAGCGCTCGACTAAAGTTTTGATCAATTGTGACTCTGATACAGAGATACCCTTCATTTTTAATATTCCCTGCCCATCTTCTGGCTTGAGACCATTCAGCAGTAATGAGCGAACAGATAAGGATTTTCCTTGCTGTGAGGCTACCTCTTTAGGTTTTTCCCTACTTGTCAGTACTAAGCAGCTTTGGTGAGTAGCTTCTCCTACAAGTTTGAGTAACTCACCATACCCCTCATATCCTTCACGATAAATTCCGGCTCGACTTCCATCACGCATAATCGACTCTAGATTATCTAGGATTAGCAAACAGCGATGCTCCCGTAGATAGCTTATTAGTCGTAATATTCTGTCGCCTACGTTTTCTGGTAAGGTAGTTTCTGTTTCTTGATTATCGCTAAGGAATTGGATTAAGTTTGCTAGCAAAGCTTTAACAGATGGAGCTTCTCGCAGCGATCGCCAAATTATATATTCAAAATTGTCCTTAATCTGTTCTGCTAGTTTTATAGCCAGAGCTGTCTTACCAATTCCTCCCATTCCCAGCAGTGCTACTACTCGGCAGTTTTCTCTCAAAACCCATTGCTCTAAAGTAGCTAGTTCTTCTTGTCGTCCATAAAAAACTGATACACAAATTGCTTTTCCCCAATCTTGGTGCTGAGATTGGTCTGAACTGACATAGTAAGTTTTATCTAGTTCTAAATTGAAAGCTTTGAAAAAAAGCTCAAGTGTTAGTTTGTCAACCCCTTCCTCACGGGAAAGTACTTTGGAAATTGTCGCCGTGTTGACTCCAACTCGATCGCTCAAATCTTCAAGAGTATACTTGTTTCCATAATTGTCGTTTAATTCTAACGCTAGTTTGCTCGATTGAAGTTTTTGCAACCCTTCAGGAGTCAGGAGAACACCACGTTTGCGTTTTTGCTTTTTAGGCATTATTATAAGCACCTTTTTTAGTAGGTTTAAATAGTTGGCTTTAAACAACTATGCGTAGTCAGTAACTATGAACATCAGCTATTTTTAACCTTTAATTAACCTATTTTTCATATAGGCACTATGTTTATGAATGAATATTCAAGCAATTATCATGTTAATGCATCTTTGATAGTATATTACCAGAAATGTTAAATGTCAGTACAAAACTTTACATGTTTATTTATACTAATTATAAAAATTCTAAATTAATCAATATAATAGCATCTATTAAAATCAGTAAATGTAATTGAGTTTCTAATATATAGAAGACTGAATATAGGGAAATTTATCTAATGGTAGATGTCGCTATTATGTATAAGTAAATAAAACTGATAATATCAGATAGGTATTAAGATAACCTAAATTTGTATAGTAATACTATTGATATTTTTGGTAATTAATTTGTCAACTTTTAAGTGCATCTTTAAAAACTTCCATAATAGTTAAACTCCCACAACACAATCGATAAATATCTCTGATTTCATTGTCAAAAACTGCTGCGTCTGCTGACTTCGGTAAATTAGTTACTATAGCGTTTCTCAGTTTTAGTTTCTAAATCACAAAAATTCATGATTCTATAAGCTTTAGCATCATTAGATGCACCAACTTTAATTAATCCAGGTTGCTCCGCAAATTCTAGTAACGAAATTGTTTTTTATCCGCAAAACGAAATATTTGTTTTCTTGCAATAATTCTTATATAAATTTTAATCTAGTAAACGTAGATGACCGAAAACCAGTCTCAAATATGACTAAGGACATAAGAAAGCAAACTGCTTGGTCACAGAGGATACATCTCTCAAAAATTGTTTGAAGAGTTATATGAGCGAGGGTTACAGTTAGCCACAAAATCTAAGAAGAAAATGAAAAATCGTTTGGTAAAACACTCAAAATTTTATATTGATTTTATAAATAGCTTTTAAAACGTGTAGCACAAAGCTGAGATGACGTTTAATAGTTGATTGAGAGCAACAGTTGAAATTTGCCTACGTATTAATTATGTAATATTAATTGTGTTTTTCTTTAATTACTTACTTAGTTTTCCCAAAATTGACTAGCTGGTATCTTGACGTTTCCTCAAAACAAAAACTAGAATGACAGTCAGTCTAGTAAACGTTGAATAATTGAATAGAGGAGATAATCTGATGACATACTTCCATACTGCTCAATCTTCTATGCCTGTACTGGTAGTTGGCGCTGGCCCAGTAGGCTTAACGCTAGCTGCCGAGTTAACACGTCATGGTGTTCCGTGTCGCATCATAGATAAAGCTGCACCACGCCCAATCGTAGAGTCGCGTGCTGTTGGCGTTCATACACGCACACTCGAAATCTTCGAGCGTCTTGGTGTTCTGCAAACTGCCCTTGAACAAGGTCGCATTGCCCGTGGAGCTAATTTCTATGGGGATGGACAACAGCTAGTCCATCTGCGACTCGACGAACTCGATGTTCCTTATCCCTTTTCTCTACTGCTTGAGCAAGGTAAAACTGAGCGCCTCCTAGTTGAACATCTTGCTAGCCAAGGGCTAACAGTGGAGCGCCCTGTTGAGTTGATCGCGCTCACGCAAGAAGGAGACATAGTTCACGCTACTTTACGCCATGAGGACGGAAGAATTGAAGAGGTAACGACTGCATATTTAGTAGGTTGTGATGGCGCACACAGCACAGTCCGCCATTTAATAGGCGTGAACTTTCCAGGGCATCCCCATGTAGGGCAGTATGCCTTAGTTGATGTGGATGTTGAGTGGGATCGTACCTGGCCTGATGACCAAATTCATACCTTCTTACGCCCTGAAGGTTTATTAATTCTGGGTCGGCTACCTAGTGGCATTTGGCGCATAGTAGTTACACTGCCTCATGACCAACCAAGGATAGAAGACAAGCAGGCAATACTAGCCTTAATTAAGCATCAGCTGACTTATCACCCCGATGCTGGTATACGCGAGTTGCATACCCCTCTATGGGTTTCTACGTTTCACATCAGTAGCCGTGTGGTTGAACAGATGCGCTACGGGCGTGTATTTCTTGCAGGAGATGCTGCACATATTCATAGTCCTGAAAGTGGTCAAGGCATGAACGCTGGGATGCAAGATACCACGAACTTAGCTTGGAAGCTTGCACTCCATGTACGTGGGCTGGGTGGCGAGGCGCTGTTGGATAGTTATCACGCTGAACGACATCCGATCGTAGTTGAGATTGTAAGAACAACCGAGCTTGTCGAGCGCCTTTTAGAACTGAAGCAACCTCTAGTTGCGAAAGTACGCAACGCTACACTGTCGCTGGCTTGGCATGTGGATGCAATTGAGCGTCAGATGCGGAACGCCTTTGCCGCTAATACCTACAACTACCGCCACAGTCCCTTGGTAGGCGAACACACTCAGTCATTTGTTGAATGGTGGCATGCAATAGCCTACACTGAGCCACACCCATCAGTAGGCGATCGCTTTGATTTTAGCCATGGCCCAACAGCAGGCGATCGCGCACCAGATGCCCGTAACATAGTAGCGCAAGATGGCCAACCACATCGGTTGTTTGAAATTTGGGGTAGCGAAGCACGACATCATTTATTAGTGTTTGCCGGTTTAAAAGAACAACCTCAGCGTTTAGAAGAACTTCGGCAGATAGTTGCCTTGTTGCAATCGCGTTACGGTACACTCATTCAATGTCAATTGGTTTTGTCCCAGCAAGGTGGCAACGAGCAATTTAGCTTATGGGATTCTACAGGTGAACTAAGCCGTCGCTACGGGGCCCAGTTTGAGTGTTTGTACTTAGTGCGACCAGACGGTTATGTTGGCTTCCGTAGTCAGCCTGCCCAGTTACAGCCGTTAGAAGCATTGTTAATGCGCTTACTTGGTAACTCCGTTGAGCTAACGTTGAACTAGTGAAATCATGACGGCAGTAAGGAGATAAAAGAAAACACAATACTGGTGAGAGTGAGTATGCAAGAAAAGAATCCCGACCAAAGAAATTTGATCGATAAGTCCACTTCTCGTTTACCCCGTAGTGATAAACGAGCTCGCATCCTAGCGGCGGCACGCGAAATCCTTGCCCAGAGGCGCTATGAAGATGCAGCTGTCTCAGAAATTGTCAAGCGTGCAAACGTAGCTCAAGGGACTTTTTATCGCTATTTTCCGTCGAAAACAGCTTTAGTAAGCGCACTCGCTGAGGAGTTGCAACGCGATATTACACAAGCAGTAGAACAGATAGCGACCGAGAACCAACCTTTGGACAAGTCGCTAGAAGCCCTGATCCGGGCTGCACTGGCGGCTGCTACACCCTACCGAGACATTTTAGGCATCCTAGATACTGAGGCCCTCTTATTTGGTTCGTCTTCCTCTGCGGAGGAGCGTCGTGAGCCTTACTTACAGCAGCTAATCTTGCTGATCAAACGTGACCAAGCCTGCGGGCGGATTTCATCAAATATAGATCCAGCGATCGCAATTCGGCTTGTGGGCAGTATCCTGGATCGCATGGCACGCGATTGTTTACTTTATCATCCCGAAATTGCCGTCGAACACTATCTTGCAGAGACAGTAGGTTTCGTACGTCGTGCGCTAGGTATGTCATGGAATAACCAAATTAATGACAAACAACTTAGCGCTCAAAACGTAGATGCATCTGTCACCCAGGACTAATACGAATTAGACTTGAGCCATTAGAATTACGCGATCGCGTTTTGCAAGCGGCGAAGAGGCGATCTCGCGCTATACCGAACATTAATTTTTTAATCTGAAGGGGTGACAAAGGGGCTGAAGCCGAGGAAATAAGGAGGTGTGACCGTTTTGGGGTAAAAAAAGATAGGTCAGGTATTCTCAACAACACCTATCAAATGATAATATTACCTAAATTCTACCAGAACTGCTTTCAAAATTTACTGACACCCGCACAGTACAAGATGCTTGAAATTTTGATTATGCTGTTGCAATTTCATAAAACTGTAACGATTGAAAAGCTCTCATTTGTATTTCCACAACCGATAAAATTTGAAAGTAGGCGACGGAGCATTCAAAGGTTTTTATTGTTGCCCCAATTATCAATTCAATACCTCTGGTTTCCAGTACTCAAACGATGGGTTAAAAATAGCCGACAATCATTGAACAAACAAATGATATTCGCCATTGATAGAACGTAGTAGCGTTTACAAAATGTATTTGTAATCAGCATAATTGAACAGAAAAGAGCTATTCCAGTTTATTGGCTATTGTTACCAAAAAGAGGATGTAGCAACTTGGGTGAGCAGAAAAAATTAATACGCCCATTGCTACAGCTATTTAAAGGATATCGAATTCTGGTTCTGGGAGATAGAGAATTTCATAGTATAAAACTGGCGAATTGGTTACATAGCAAAGGAATTGATTTTGTGTTGCGTCAAAAGCAAGGCACTTATATTAGGCAAGGAAATCAGTCATACCAACGTTTACAGTCCTTGGGATTAAATCCTGGGATCTCCTTCTTCTTAATGGGTATTCAAGCTACTAAACAGAAAGGTTTCGCTCAGTTTAATTTACCATTTTCCCTAATCGTGCAACAACGCCGGATATTTGACAAGCCATTTGGTTGTTTACGCTGTAACGCTGCATGAGATTGGTTCGGTGCGTTACTTCGTTAACGCACCCTACAAGATATGCTTACGCACTTAAGTAAGATCCATTCATACGTAGGGTGTGTTAGCACGGAGAGTACGACACCGATAATCAGCATATAGATGGTGCGTTACATTTTATTAACGCACCCTACAAGATCAGCGATCGCACTAAGTTCATCAGCGACAATCCCACAGCCAACCCGAAACATATTAGTGGCGATAACGATAAAATTATGTTATAATGTCTTACCTTTTATAATTGTGCCGTCGTAATAAAATAAAAAGCTATGTCTGCTGCGGGTTGCGCCTACGCATATTTTATGAAATAAGTCTAAGCTAAAAGTAGGTAAATTGCCTTGAAGTAGAAAATATATGAATGACAACAATAAACAGATTTACAATTACACAGTAATTCTGGAAAAAGAATCAGATGGAGGTTATCACGCTTTTTGTCCTGTTCTCAAAGGTTGTCATTCTCAAGGTGATACTTTTGAAGAGGCCATCGAGAATATTACAGAAGCTATTGAATTATATATTGAAAGTTTAAAGGCTGATAATCAGTCAATTCCTCAAGAAGATTTAATTGTTAAGCCTTTAAGTATCTTGGCATGAGTAATTATCCCACTGTTAAAGCTAAAGATTTTATTAGAGTCATTGAACAATTAGGTTTTTATTTTGACCGTCAAAAGGGGAGTCATGCTATTTACAAGGATAGTCATGGACGAAGAGTTGTTGTTCCAATTCATGCGGGAAAAGACTTAAAACAAGGGACGTTTATGGGTATGATTCAAGATATTGGTATTGATAAAGAAACTTTTTTTGAGTTATTGGAAAAATAAATTAAGTGTAATTTTATGCTGTGATGTGGGTACTCAAGCGAATCTACAAGAACAGGCGATCGCCTACGGCACTGCGCTCCGCGCAATCGCACTTACCATAATTAATTGGTTCGGTGCTTTACTTCGTTAACGCACCCTACAAGATATGCTTACGCACTTAAATAAAATCCATTCATACGTAGGGTGTGTTAGCGTCAGCGTAACACACCGATAATTTGCATATAGATGGTGCGTTACATTTCATTAACGCACCCTACAAGATCAGCGATCGCACTGTATAAAGCTTTCAGCCTTAACGTACGATTTTCCCGTTTTGGCACGGTGATGCCAACCTATGCCATTCGTTCCAAGTGATGTATCCGGTAAACACTAAAACGCAAAAGAATAGTCGAATAGACGAATCTGCGTCTTCCAGTTTCTACCTCCCATGCCCCCTGCTTATCATCCTTGTACTCTATATATCTATAGTCTTGCAAACTAGTATTTTGATTTTGAAAATTCCTGTTTTGATTTTTTTGTTTTACTTCGTTTAATAAGCTTTTCTTATCTTGATCATTCATTACTAGTACTGTTGAAGTTGCTTTCTCTCTTTCATTAGCTATATTTTCAGCTTGCTCATCTTCTTGTTCTTCGGTGCTTGCCTCAATAATATGGTTAGAGCGAAAATCTTCTGATAATGCTTCATCAAAAATCAAATTTTCAATTAGATGAATACGTTCTTGGTCTATTCTATTTTGTCTTTCTGTGTCTTCGTCAACAAAAGCTTCGTTAAGACTAGCTTCTACATCAAAACTCAAATCCTGTCGCTCGTCATTTGTGGTTTCTTGTGATTCACTCTCAGATTCACTCTCAGATTCACTCTCAGATTCACTCTCAGATTCACTTTCAGGTCCTCTCCAAAACCTTTGTATACTTTTACTGTCTACAACTCTTGGTAATACCTTCCTCTGAACTGAAAGATTATTCTGCTGGACAACATGTGTGAGTTCATGAGCAATCAACTCTTGTCCACTCTCACTCCCTGGATTATATTCCCCCTGACGAAAGAACACATCCTGCCCTGTAGTAAACGCCTTCGCCTGTATCGACTGGTTCAACTGGTCAGCCGCTGAATCTGTATGCACACGCACGCCGCTAAAGTCAGCCCCAAACGCTTGCTCCATGGGTTCTCTGATGTTATCTGCTAAGGACTGTCCACCCCCCCTTGCCCGTTGTATCCCAGCTTCGACATCTGCTGATGCAGCCATGCCACCGTTTGTTACACGCTGTACTATCGGGCGCATTTGAAGGTCGTCTTTGTCTTCAGACATCTGACGCTGTACTGCTTGGCTTTGACCTGATACCACAGGTGCATTAATCTGCTGTACCACCTCACGCGCTACACTATCTGCTTCCTGCTCGTATTTATCCCCTACCTCACCAATCGTCAGCTTCGCCTGCACTTGTGTTGTGCTTCGAGCAGCTAACAACCGATTCGCCGCCCTATTTCCTATCGTCTCCTGAAGGGTTAAGACCTCATCTGCACTCAGGGAACTGGGATCAGCTTTCGCCCTTTGAACTATCGAATGCACATCATTTGTTATTCCTATTGTTGTCGG